>CAZQVV010000032.1:0-23517 GCA_964596835.1 uncultured Thiohalophilus sp.
ACCGCAATAAAGGCGACGATCAACGGCTGCCGCAGCCGTACACCTATGGCACCAAAGACAGCGGCCACCAGCAACAGCACGGCTATTTCAGTAAAGACATCACCGAAAGTCGAGGTCATGATTCAGTTACGCTCTCTGAAGATTAGCTCTGCGTCATTACCCGGCACTATATAGTTGGATATCAATGTTTTTACCGTGACTGTTCATCCGCAAACAACGACTCACGAGCTGCCTCCATCACGGCAAAGACCACAGGGTGGGTAACCCGGCGCTCGACGGATATGGCATAGAAGTACTCTTTCACCGCATCGACCCGGCCCATCGCAGTTACTTGATACTGCCACTCCACTTCTGCCTCGATTGCAGCAGGCGCGATAAAAATCCCCGCACCCTCTTGTCCAAAAGTTTTCATCAATGCACTGTCATCAAACTCGGCAATCACACGTGGATGGAGACGATTTTTGTCCAGCCACTGATCAATGCCGGAACGCAGCTGGTTACCGCTGCCGGGCAGCAGTAGTGGCGCACCATCCAGACAGCGTGGAAAGTCACCTTTCAGCCTCTTTTTCAGTTTCGCTGTGGCAAAAAAACTGACCGCGCATTCGCCAAGCTTATGACTGAACCCCCGAGTACTGACTGTAGCCGGGATAGGGCGATCCGCCAGCACCAGATCAAGGCGATGCACCGTCAGTTCCGCCAACAGCGTATCGAGACTCGCCTCGCGGCAGATCATGCGCACCGGCTCCGGCATCTGCAACGCAGGCTCAAGAATACGATGGGCGATAGACTTGGGCAACATATCGACCACCCCCACCCGAAACAGATGCGGACGGCCTTCCGGCAGATGATGAATCACTTCTTCCAGCTCACCACCAAGCGAAAAAATTTCATCGGCATAGCTCAACACCAGCCGCCCGCTCTCAGTGATTTCCAGGTTACGTCCGACCCGGGTGAACAACTCCACACCAAGGCTATCCTCCAGCAAACTCAATTGCCCACTGATCGTTTGTGGTGTCAGATTCAGCCGTTCACTGGCTCGGGCAACGCCACCTTCCCTGGCCACTGCCCAGAAGTAGTGCAGGTGCTTGTAATTAACCATTGGACCACCGTTACTTCGTATATTACGAACAATACACACATAATAATCGACTTTTCAATAAGATTAAATCTACCTAGGATATCAGCTCGTCAAGCAACAACCGTATCGTAATGGAGAACCCTATGCAAATTGACATACAGGCACGTGATTTTTCCCTGACCGACGCCCTGCGCAGTCATGCCGAACGGCGACTGCGTTTCGCCCTGACCCGCTGCGATGACCACATTCAGAGAATTGTTATGCGGCTATCCGATATCAATGGCCCGCGCGGCGGAGCAGATAAACGCTGTCACTTACAGTTGATATTAATCGGTTTGCCCGATGTGGTAGTCGAAGATATCGAAGCTGATCTGTACGTTGCCATCGACCGTGCAGCTGATCGCGCCGGGCGTACCCTGGTACGCAAGATTGGCCGACAACAATCTCTGCTCAGGCAGAGTCGACCCCTGATATCAGACGCGCAACTATTAGACTAACCTATTCAGATAGAGGATATCACCATGAACAACCCAGCCACATTCGCTTCTAGCCGGAACCGGACCGCTACGCTCACCACCAACAAAGTCATCCGCAATACCTATACTTTGCTATCTATGACCCTGCTGTTCAGCGCGCTGACGGCCGGCACTTCGATGCTGCTCAACCTGCCCCACCCAGGACTCCTGCTTACTCTGGGTGGCTATTTTGGCCTGCTGTTTGCCACCACCAAATTTCGCAACAGCAGCCTGGGGCTGGTCTTTGTCTTCGCTCTGACCGGTTTTATGGGCTACACCCTGGGGCCGATTCTTAACGCCTATCTGGCCATGGCCAACGGCGCTCAGATGGTGATGGCCGCCATGGGTGCCACGGGCGTTATCTTCCTCGGTCTGTCGGCTTATGCACTTACTAGCCGCAAGGATTTCAGCTTCATGGGCGGCTTCCTGATTGCAGGTATTCTGGTTGCCTTCATGGCTGGGCTGGGTGCCGTGTTTTTTGAAATGCCCGGGCTATCACTGGCCGTGTCTGCCATGTTCGTGCTGCTGATGGCTGGATTGATCCTGTACCAGACCAGTCAGCTCATCCATGGCGGTGAAACCAACTACATTATGGCGACCGTGACCCTGTACGTCTCTATCTTCAATCTGTTCACCAGTCTGCTGCACCTGTTGGGATTTATGAACAGTGAAGAATAGGAACTCACCCAGCACAAGAGGATACCGATATGAAACACCTGACTACCCTGGACGAACTCAAGCAGCATATCACTCTACTGGCCAGCGTGGATGAGTCCGACGCGCCTTTCATGAGTTGTTATCTTAACCTTGAAAACGGGCCTGATAGCTGGCGGAAAACGATCGACGACCGCGCCAGTATCCTGCGACGCATTCTCAAGGGAAACGATCTCGCCGACCTCGAAGAGGCCCTGGTCCAAATCGAGGCATGGCTGGCCAACAACCTGCTGCCTGAGGCAAAATCAGCCGCCCTGTTCGTACGCGGTAACTTCGGTGGTGCTTTCATGCTGCCAATGCAGTTTGCCGCACCCCTGCCTGACTGGATTACGATCTATCCCACACCTAACATTTACCACCTGGTGGAACTCAAGGATAATTACCACCGTTACATCGTCTTGCTCGCCGAACCACAGCGGGCCTGCATCATGGAAGTGAACCTGGGTGCGGCCACGATCCAGGCCTGGATCAACCAGCCGGATCTGCGCACACGCGTGAATTCGGAATGGGCCCGTACCCATTACCAGGTTCACCAGGTGCACCGCGGGGATCGGTTTATAGACGAGAAAATCGCTATTCTGGAACAACTGATGCGTGCCGGTGGTCATACCCATCTTATCCTGGCAGGCGATCCGGAGATTACCGATCAGGTTCGCCTAGCCCTGCCCGAAGATCTGGCGAACAAGCTGGTAGATATAATCACGACAGATAAACAGGATCAACAAACCAATGTTGTGATGGCAACCCTGGCCAGTTTTATTGAACATGAAGAGCAGGAATCCCTGTCAATTGCCGAACGTCTCATCAAAGGATTGCACAGCCAGAACCTGGTGGCCCTGGGTTCGGTGGATACGCTTGATGCACTGCTCTGGGGTGAGGTGGACACCCTGGTCATGGCCAGTAACTATCAGCCTGACCCCGGTTGGACCTGCACGGCCTGTCGAGCCATCGGCACCGAGCCACCTGAAACATCTGTATGCCCGGAGTGTGCTAAACCTGCGGTGCGACCGATGGACTTCAGAGAGGCATTGCTGCGTATCGCCGGGCAACTGGAACGCCCGGTAGAAGTAGTGGAACAAGCCGAAGAGTTAATGGCACTGGGCGGCGTCGGCTGTCTGCTGCGAACTCAGAACAATACACAAAGCGTATCGACGACTGCCTCTGGCTAAACCATGTTATATTTCACTGGCTGCCTTTTCCCGATACTGCCGCAGCGTTTTCTCCGCACCGATGACCGCGTAGATCAGCAGGCCAACCGCCAGAATATGTACCCAGTCCATAATGCTGATCGGCGCGGTGTGGAAAAACCGGTTCATCAGTGGCGCATAGGTAAACAACAGTTGCGCCACCGTCATGGCTGCAATACCAACCCAGATCCACGGATTGCTGAACAGCCCCAGACGGAACATGGAAAACCGCAGTGAGCGACAGTTGAGCAGGTAGAAAGACTGGCCCACGGCGAAAACGTTAACCGCAATAGTGCGCGCTTCAGCCTCGCTGGCACCCTGATGCAGAGCCCACTTGAACAAGCCGAAAGCACCTGCCAACAATAGCAATCCAACCAGAATGATGCGGAAGATCAACTCGCCATTGAGGATGGCGGTGTTCGATGTGCGCGGCGGACGGCGCATGATGCCCGGTTCACGCGGTTCGAAGGCCAGCGCAAGACCAAGCAGCACGGCGGTAGTCATATTAATCCACAGAGCCTGCACCCGGCAGTACCGGCAAAGGCTGGGCAAGCATCACGGCAGCAATGATCACCAGTCCCTGACCGGCGTTGGTAGGCAGGATCCAGGTAAGAAACTTGATCAGGTTATCGAACACCCCGCGGCCCTCTTCTACCGCCGCTTCGATGGTAGCGAAATTATCGTCGGTAAGCACCATATCGGCCGCTTCTTTCGATACCTCGGTGCCGCTGATACCCATAGCTACACCGATATCGGCACGCCGTAATGCCGGAGCATCGTTGACCCCGTCACCCGTCATAGCCGTCACCTCGCCATGCGCCTGCAAGGCTTCAACCAGGCGCAATTTCTGTTCCGGCGTGACTCGCGCGAACACCGCCGTGCCGGTAGCCGCCTTGATCAGTTCGGCATCGGACATTGTTTCCAGCTCGCGACCGCTCAACGTCTGCGGAATTTCACCTTCAGACAGCGTGTCGTCCAGACCAATCTGAGCGGCGATGGCGGCGGCGGTAACGGCGTGGTCACCGGTAATCATCTTAACCCGGATGCCGGCGGCCTGGCAGGCGCGCACCGCCTGGACAGCCTCTTCCCGCGGCGGATCGATCATGCCCTGCAAGCCGAGAAAGATCAGCCCCCGGGCAACATCATCATGATCGATGGTGGAGGTATCCGGCGAAACTGACAGGCGTGCAAAGGCCAGCACTCTCAGTCCCTGGCTGGCCATCACCTCCACCTGGGCATGCACCGCATCACTGTCCAGCGGTTTGCTTTCCCCGTCAGCGTTCAGGATGGCATTACACCGTAGCAGCAGGCTCTCGACCGAGCCCTTCAGATAAACCACGCGGTCGTCACCCCCATGCAGGGTCGCCATATATTGATGCTGAGACTCGAAGGGAATGACGTCCAGCCCTGGATAAGATGCCTGCACCTGTTTGTTATCCAGTCCCGCCTTGCGTGCCATCACCAGCAAGGCCCCTTCGGTGGGATCACCTTCGATTTTCCAACCTTCGTCATCCTGCTTCAGGACAGAATCGTTACACAACAGACCGGCGCGCAGCAGTTCGACCAGGGCGACATTCCTGTGGCTATCCAGCGCCTGACCACCCTGTTGCAGCTCACCTTCCGGCGCATAGCCGACGCCAGTCGCCTCAAAGTTTTCTGCCCCCGCCCACAGTTGTTGCACGGTCATCTCATTGCGGGTCAGGGTACCGGTCTTGTCCGAGCAGATGACCGTAGTACTGCCAAGGGTTTCCACCGCCGGCAGGTGGCGGATGATGGCGTTGCATTTCGCCATGCGCGCCACACCGATGGCCAGGGTAATGGTCAGCACCGCAGGGAGTCCTTCCGGGATCATGGCCACGGACAAAGCCACTGCCGCCATAAACAGATCGATCCAGCTCTCGCCATGCCACAACCCCACCAGGAAAGTCATCGCCGCCAGACCCAGAATGGCGTAAAGCAGCAGGTGACTGAAGCGGGCGATCTTGCGGGTCAGTGGCGTGGCCAGCACCTCTGCGCTGGCGATAAGTTCAGAGATGCGGCCAATTTCGGTAGTATCAGCGATCCCGACAACGACACCGACACCGGTACCGTAGGTCGCCAGGGTGGACGAATAGGCCATATTGGCCCGCTCAGCCAGGATGGTATCGTGATCCAGTACACCGGCGTGTTTCTCCACCGGCAGCGACTCGCCGGTCAGCGCGGATTCGTTAATCTGCAAACTGCGGCTGTGCAGCAAGCGCAGATCTGCGGGCACTTTATCGCCCGAGGCGAGCAGCACGATATCCCCCGGCACCAGTCCCCGGGCATCAACACGTTGCTTTTCCCCGGCACGCAGTACCGTGGCCTCGGTAGTCAGCGCACGAGAGAGGGCTTGCAGCGCACTCAATGCCTTGCCTTCCTGCATAAAGCCGATAATCGAATTAAGCAGCACCACGCCAAAAATAACCGCGGCATCCACCCATGCGCCCAGGAAAAGTTTGATGATGACAGCCGCAAGCAGGATGTAAACCAGCGCCTGGTGGAACTGCAACAGGAACCGCAGCAGCGGTCCCTGACCTTTACGCTGGGTCAGCACATTGGGGCCGAAGTTTTTCTTGCGGTCTTCTACCTCGAACCGGTCCAGCCCTTTTCCCGCATCAGTATCAAGCAGGTCCAGCACGTCTTCCTGAGGCAGGTGATGCCAGTGTTTTTCCAGCAAGGTTTTCATGAATCAATCCTTAATCGAGTTATTAATCGTTGCATAAGTATTTGCATCATACCCCCCTCGCCCTCCAGAAGAGGGCTGGGGTGAGGGTATAAAACACCGGCGAATACTTATGCAACGATTAATATTTACCTATAGGATTCTCTGCGCCTGAACTGATAAGCCGCCAGTTCCTCCTTCAAACATTTGGCCAGATGAAATGCCTGAATAGCTGTTCCGACTATCAGTACACTTTATTCGGTGTGTTTGATTAAATTACCACCGTTCGTCCTGAGCGAAGTCGAAGGGCAATGATAGTGTTTTTGGGTCTGCCCTTCGACTTCGCTCAGGACGAACGGTGGCTCCCTCTGCCCTTCGACTTCGCTCAGGACGAACGGTGGATCCCAAAGTGTACTGGGATTAGGAACGCTTATTTAGCTTTCAGAATTAGCCCGCAACTGATATGTATTACGGTTATGAATTTTCCAATGTGACGGGAGTCATGAATCCTTCTGGCTTGACCGTCAGCACAGAGCAATTCACCTCGCTCAGTACTTTTTCGGCTGTGTTGCCAATAAAGAATCCGGCCAGGCCGGTGCGGCAAACCGTCCCCATGACCAGCAGGTCAATCTTTTTGTTTTTCGCCAGTTTCACAATAGCCCGGGAGGAATTATCAGATCTCGGAAGATGTTTATGTACAATAATCCCATTTAAGTCGACAACTGTCAGCAGGCCGTCCAGATTTTTTGTATATTGCCGTTTGCTGTCTTTGCGCAGCTTACTGATAGCATTTCCCTCCATCTGACCGCGCACTTCCAGATAGCCTTCCGCAAACACCGACCAGACCTGTAACAAATGGAGTTCGCTACCGTCCATCCGCGCTAGTGAACTGGCCAGTTGCATGATCAGCGGGTTGAGCGACTCCCGCTCACGATCGGGGAAATCACTAGTCGTATCGACCGCGGCCAGAATCCGTTTGTATTTTGCTCGCTTCGCCGACTTCACCACCCAGACCGGGCAGGGACATTTGCGCATCAGATGCATGGAGGTGCTGCCGAATAAGCGTTCCTTGACGCCACCCTTTCCTTCTGCCGCCAGACGGCGCGCGCCACCGCCATATGCTGCTTTGCAGCAAAATTGCAAACCAGAAGAATATTCTTGAATCGTTTCATGGAGTCTCCGAATATTTTTATCCATCCAGATGAACATTTAGCGCACTGAAAACCCGGCAACGGAATCAATTCTCATACCACTGCCCATGGCATCTGGATCGCGGCAAGCGGGGATCGCTCAGGACTTAAATGCTCTTGCATTGCCACTCATGCCAAATCCGACTTACCGCCTCACGCAATTCGGTAAATTCTGAATCCGCCACCATTCTGCCCTGCTCCTGCAATGCCAGCCGGTGCAGGCGTCCGCGGTACTGCTGATAAGCATCACTCAGCGTTGCGACATCCTCGGCGCGCATCAGCCCGCTTTGCGCCAGGCCCTCCAGCAAACGAATGGTGTCAGTAAAAGTGGTCAGCGCCGGGTGAGTCTGCGCCCAGGCCAGCACCGCAAACTGCACCATGAATTCTATATCGACCAGACCGCCGTCCCCCTGCTTGAGATCAAACTGGCCAGTGACTTTTTTCAGTAACTCCTTACGCATGCGCTGGCGCATGGAGCAAACCTCCTGACGCAAACTTTCCGCCGCGCGCACCTGACAAAGAACCTGTCGGCGTATTTCAGCAAAACGCTCGCCAATACGTTCATCACCGGCCACAAAACGAGTCCGCACCAGCGCCTGATGTTCCCACACCCAAGCCTTATCCCGTTGATAACCCGCATACGCATCAAGAGAACTGACCAGCATACCCGATGCACCATTGGGTCGCAGACGCACGTCGATCTCATAGAGCATACCGGCCGGGGTGTGCGCACTGAGAATATGAATCAGACGTTGTCCCAGACGGGCAAAAAATACTGGCAGCAGCTGGGGCTGCTCACCATCGGTCATCATACTGGCGTTTTCACCGGCATGCAGGAACACCAGGTCCAGATCGGAACCATAGCCCAGTTCCAGTCCGCCCAGCTTGCCATAGGCAATCACCCCAAAGCCTTTGTCACAGGCCTGGCCAGCCAGATCGCACACCGGTCGGCCGTGCCGTTCTACCAGATCCTGCCAGGCCAGCTCCAGTGCTTCTTCCAGTACCACTTCGGCTATCCAGCTTAAGTGATCGCTCACTTTCATCAGCGGCAGAACTCCCGCCTGATCCGCCGCCGCCACCCGCAGAACATTACTGTGGTGGAAGTGGCGTAGCGTATCCATGGCCTGCTCCAGATCCCCGGCCTTGCACCTTGCCATACGCTGGCGCAATTCCATCTCCAACGCCTCCCTGTCCGGCGGTGCATAAAGACGGCGAGGATCCAGGAGTTCATCCAGCAACAGCGGCTGCTGGCTAAGGTAGCGGGCAATCCAGGGGCTGGCGCTGCATAGCTTCACCAACTGCGACAGGGCCAGCGGGTATTCCACCAGCAGCGCCATGTACACACTGCGGCGGGCAATTTGCTGCAGCAGATCCAGGAGCCGCATCAGGGTGACATCCGGCGCCTCGGTTTGCCCGCTAGCGCCCAGCAGCAATGGCATCAACCGATCAAAGCGCTGACGACTTTTGGCCGGCAGGGAAGCATAACGGTGACCCGATCTGAGCAACTGTAGCTGGCGCTGAACTTTTTCCGTCTCCTCGAAGCCAGCCTCCATCAACACCATCCTGACCTCGACATCATCCTCAAACCCATCACACCAGATCCCGTCCAGGCGCGCCTGCAAACTATCACTGTGATCTTGCACCTGCGGTGCATCAAAAACCTGGGCAAAATGCGTCTGCACATGCCGGCGATGCTGTTCCAGTGCCTCAGCATAAGAATCCCAATCACGATAGCCCATGGAAAAAGCCAGCCGCAGTTGTGCCTCGGGGTCTGAGGGTAAAATATGGATCTGTTGATCGGCCCAGGCCTGCAGGCGGTTTTCACTTAGCCGCAGAAACACATAGGCCTGCAATAGCTCATCGATCGTGGCCGCTGGCAGGTAATCCTGCTTTCGCAGATGCGTAAATACTGCAAACAAGCTCGGCGTCCGCAAGGCCGGTTCCTGGCCGCCGCGAATAAGCTGAAATACCTGGGCGATGAACTCGACCTCACGAATACCGCCTACACCCAGCTTGATGTTCTGCGCCAGACCTTTACGCCGCACTTCACTCATCAGCATGGTTTTCATTTCACGCAGGGATTCGTAGGCGCCGAAGTCCAGATAACGGCGATAAATGAAGGGTTTCAGCATCGCCATCAACTGAATCCCGGCTTGCCGCTCACCGGCTACCGGACGCGCCTTGATCATGGCGTAGCGTTCCCATTCGCGGCCATGAATCAGATAATAGTTTTCTATGGCCGAGAAGCTGGCCGCCAGCGCGCCGCCCTCGCCGAAAGGCCGCAGGCGCATATCCACCCGAAAAACAAAACCTTCGGCGGTAAGGCTGCCCAGCGCCTTGATCAGACGCTGGCCAAGACGGGTGAAAAACTGGGCATGAGTCAGCGTTTTGCCCGCCATTTCCACCACACCCTCTTCACGATAAGCGAATATCAGATCGATATCCGAAGACAGGTTCAGCTCCCTTGCGCCGAGCTTACCCATGCCCAGCACCACGAGTCCCAGCGGCTTACCCTGCGCATCCCGCGGTGTGCCGGCTTCCTCACATTGCCAGTCATACAGGCGCGCCAGCGCCGCGTCGATACAGGCCTCGGCCAAGGCAGAAAGATCATTCAAAGTCTCGGGTAAGCTTGCCCAACCCGCCAGATCCCGCCAGATAATGCGCAGCATATGTTGATTACGGTAATGGCGCAGCTCTCGCTGCAGTTCGGCCTCATCATTGACTGCCGCCAGCCGGGTAAACAAAGCTTGGTGATCGACGCACTGTTTTTCAACCAGGCCGTCCGTCAACCAGTGTGGGTGGCGCAGGCAGGTTTTCATAACGAAGTCACTGCCGGCCCAGACCGCCGGCAAGCTGCGCGCAACCGCCTCGGATAGCTGAGCCGCTGAATTCTGCCGCCAGTCCGCCCAATGCTGCGCCACCCGCTCGCGCAATGGCTCGGGCAGCGCGGCAAGACCCGCAATGGACTTCATTCCGCCACGACCGTATTTGCATGCCAGCGATCCAGCAACCCCAGAAAATCCTCCAGCTCAGGCCAGGCCGCACCGACACTACGAATGTAATCCAGAGTGCGGGGAATATCATCGAGATACCCTGGCTTGTGATCCCGGTAATTCAGGCGCGCAAAAATGCCGATGGCCTTGAGGTGGCGTTGAATACCCATGAGATCGAAGTCGCGCCTGAACTGCGCCTGCGTCATGGCCGTCGGCAGGATTCCCTTTGCCTGTGCCTGCTCGAAATACTGCGCCGCCCAGATCTCTACCCGCTCACGCGGCCAGACGATATAGCAGTCACGCAAGAGGGACACCAGGTCGTAACTGGAGGGACCAATGACCGCGTCCTGAAAATCCAGAATGCCAGGATTGGGGTCACAAACCAGCAGATTGCGCGAATGGTAGTCACGATGAACGATGGCCTGCGGCTGCGAAAGCGCGGCATCGGTGAGGAAGGAAAACAGCGTATCAAGGATGGCCCGATCATGTTTATTCAATGACAGGCCAAGATGACGTTGCAAATACCAGTCCCGAAACAGGCCCATCTCGTCCAGCAGCAGCGGGCGATCATAGGTCGGTAAGCGTGCTACCTGCACCACCTCCGCAGGCGCCGACTGCAGAGTGAGCAACGCCTGTATCGCATCGCCATACAGGCGGTCGGCCGTTTCTTCGTTGAGTTCAGACAAATATAGACGCTCGCCCAGGTCATCTAATAACAACAAGCCCTGCGCCAGATCCTGGGCCAGCACCCGGGGCACATTCAGCCCCTGTTGTCGAAACAACGCGGCCACCGCAATGAAGGGACGGCAGTCTTCCTGCTCCGGCGGCGCATCCATCACAATGTAACTCCGCCCATCTCGGCAAACCCGAAAATAGCGGCGGAAACTGGCATCGGCCGAAGCCGGAGCCAAACTAAAGTTCGTGCCACCAAGTATTTGCGCCAGCCAATCGTAAACCCCTTGCCGGCGTCTCTCGTCCTCGTTCTGCATGACTGCCATTATATATTAATCGTTGCATAAGTAGTTGCATCATCACCCCCTCGCCCTCCGGGAGAGGGTTGGGGTGAGGGTATAAAACACCTGCGAATACTTATGCAACGATTAATATACATACTGCAAGCGCTGACATGGCTATGCAATAATGCATCATCCCCATTGACCGAATTCGCAGGCACCTGACTATCTGTGAGCACAATAAAAACTATATTCTTCAAACGAATCATGCGCCAGCGACTCTTTCTATCCAGCCTGTGTCTGCTCACAGGTTTGCCATCCCTGCTCTATGCACAAACAACAACAGGGATCCCTGCCGCCATCATGCCAGACAAGGAATCGCTGTGTGGTAAGCCCGCACCCTGGCCACGAGTCCCCTTTTTTGCTGATCGGGCCACCCATCTGCAGGCAGATAAAATGGACATGCCGAGCCGCGACATTAGCATCTTTACAGGCCGCGTAATCATTAACCAGGCCGATACCCAAATTGAAACCGACCGCGCCCGTTATTTTCGCAAAAAAAACGAAGTTGAAGCGCAGGGAAATGTACGTCTCACCAACCCCGGCCTACAGCTAAAAGGGACCGATGCCCGCTACAACCTGACCAAACAAAACGGCGTGATTCACCATGCCCATTACCTCACCATCGACGGTAAAAAAGGTCATGCCGACAGTATCAAGCTACTCGGCCCGGCAAGAATGAGCATGAACACCGCAAGCTACACCAGTTGCCAAACGGATGATCCCGCCTGGCTGCTCACGGCCAGTCATCTGCGCCTGGATACTAAATCCCGCCAGGGATATGCGACCAATAGCGTTGTGCGCTTCAAGGGGGTGCCCTTTTTCTATTTTCCCTATATGCGTTTCCCGATTGGGGAGGCCCGCCTCACGGGCCTGCTGTTTCCCTATATTGGTAGCTCCCAGCGCAACGGCACCCAGGTGGTCCTGCCCTTCTACTGGAATATCGCCCCTAATCGGGATGCCACCATCACGCCCTGGTATATGTCCCTGCGCGGCACGCTGTTGCAAAATGAATTCCGCTATCTGAATCCGGGAAACAGTGGCCAATTGACGCTGGATTATCTGAATAATGATAAGCTTTATGGCAGCAGTCGCAGCCGGATTAAATGGCAACACCGGAGCACCGCCATCCTTGGTTGGGCCACCGACATTAATTATAACCAGGTCAGTGACAAGGATTACTTCCTCGACTTTGGCACCACCCTCAACAAGGCCAACCTCGCCCAACTGGAACAAAAAGTCGCCCTGTCCTATAACGCACTCAACTGGACTTTCCGGGCACAGACACAGGCCTATCAAAAACTGTCCGGCACCACCGCCTACGAACGCCTGCCCCAGTTGACTTTCAGCACTCGTCTGCCAACACGGGAAAATGAATGGCATTCCGGTCTTAAGGCCGAACTCGTGAAATTTGCCCGTAAGGATCATAGTGTACAGGGAACGCGCCTGAACATGATGCCTTATATCAGCCTGCCTCTGAGCAATGAGGCTATGTTCCTCACCCCCAAACTGAGCTGGCAATTTACCACCTATGATCTGCTCAATCAGGCCCCTGGACAGAAGTCCAAAGTATCACGCAACCTGCCCATCTTTAGCCTTAAGAGCGGCATATTCCTTGAGCGCAACCTGAGTCTCGGCGGCCACAACATGACACAAAGCCTGGAGCCACAACTGTTTTATGTCTATTCGCCCTACCGGCGGCAGGATAATCTGCCCCTGTTCGATACCGGTCAGGTCACGTTTAACATCAATGACCCCTTCCGCGAAAACCGCTTTACCGGCGCTGATCGCGTGGAAGACGCCAACCGTCTGACCGCCATGCTTACCACCCGTTTTTTTGATGAAGCCAGCGGCACGGAAAAACTGATGGCGCGCGTCGGTCAGATGTACTATTTTTCCGATCGCCGCGTAGCCCTGCGTGGTAATGGCGTGGATACGACCCGGCGCACCCCCGTCATAGCCGAACTCATGAGCCGGCCTTTCAATAATCTTTATATTGTCGCGGACACCCAATGGGATCCCCAGACCAAGACCTACACCCGGAGAAACATGCGCATAGAGTACAAACCAACTCGCTATCTGGATTTTCGCGTCAATTATCGCTACCAGAAAAATAGCCTGGAAACCAACGATAGCCTGTTGCGCTGGCGCATCACACCCCACTGGTATATCAGCGCCCGCAGGCTTTATGACGCCCGCAGTCAACGCCAGCAGGAGTCCGAATACAGCCTGCGCTACGACAGCTGCTGCTGGGCTTTTAAACTCAGCACCCGCCAACGCTTTATCCGCGTTGGTGAGCCGGAAGAAAAAGCCGTCTACTTCGAGCTGGAGCTGAAGGGGCTGTCTAGTTTCGGCACCCGATTCTCACCCTGATGAGCAGAATCGCTTCGCGACGAGAGAGCTGCTTGTGTCGTTATTAAATGCTATCCTAGCCAGCCTGTTTTTTTGCTGAATATCGAGTGACCCCCGCATGAAAGTCCTGTCCCTGCTGTTTCTCCTTCTCACCCTGCTAGGCGCGTCACCCGCCATTATGGCCAAAAAATCCGGCATCATTGAGCTGGATAACATCATTGCCGTGGTCAACGACGATGTCATCACCCGGGTTGAACTCAACAACCGTTTGCAACTGGTCAAAAAACAACTGGGCGCCAATGCCCCGTTACCCGATGACGCTATCCTGCGCAAGCAGGTGCTGGAACGCATGATCATGGAAAAAATTCAGCTACAGATCGCCAAACGCTCCGGTATCCGGGTTGATGATGAAACCATCACCCGAGTGATTGAAAACATCGCCAGGGAAAACAAGCTCAGTATGAGCCAGTTTCAGCAGGTGCTGACCCGTGACGGTATGCCTTTTGCCAGTTTCCGCAAAAATATCGAGAATGAACTGCTCATCAGTAAGCTGCGCAAGCAGCAGATAAAAAACAAGATTACGGTCAGCGAACAGGAAGTGGACAACTACCTTGCCAACCAGACCAACATAAAAAACCATGATGAAGAATACCGGCTCAGCCATATTCTCATCGCCACCCCCGAAGCCGCCACCCCGCCCCAGATCCAGCAAGCCCGCCGCCGCGCCGAGGCGCTACGCAAACGTATCCTTAGCGGCGAGAATTTTGCACGACTCGCCATCGGTAATTCTGATGGCCCCCAGGCTCTAAAGGGGGGCGATCTTGGCTGGCGCAAGGCCGGACAAATGCCGACCTTTTTCAGTCAGTCTATTAATAACATGAAGGTCGGTGATGTCAGCCTCCCTCTGCATAGCGCCAGCGGTTTTCATATTATCAAGCTGACAGGCAAGCGCCGATCGAAGCCATCCCATGAGGTACAGCAGACTCTGGCCCGGCATATTCTGATCCGCCCCAATCAACTGGTGAGTAACAACGACGCCCGCAAACAGTTACAAGCTCTGCGCGCGCGCATTCTCGCGGGAGTGGACTTTGGCCAACTGGCGCGCACTCATTCTGCCGATACCGCCTCGGCGGCGGAAGGCGGCAGCCTGGGCTGGATCAATCCCGGCACCATGCTGCCAAGATTCGAGGAAGAAATGAACAAACTGAAACCCGGCCAGATCAGCCAACCTTTTCGCACCCAGTTCGGCTGGCATATCGTACAGGTGATGTCGCGGCGCACGCACGACGACAGCAAACAATACCTTCGCAATCAGGCGCGCATGCTCATCGGCAAACGCAAAGCCGAGGAGGCCACACAGAACTGGCTGCGGCGTATACGTAGCGAATCCTATGTGGATTACCGCTTTAATCAGTAGCAAGCTATGAGATTAATCGCGGAGAACGCAGAGGCGCAGAGGCGCAGAGCTTTTGTAACGTTGAGGAGAACTTACCCAACTCATCCGTTTTTTTGTTGGAATGACACTGGATTTGAAAATCAAATAATCATACCTCTGCGCCTCTGCGCCTCTGCGTTAATCACTTATGTCTGATGCTACGCCCATCGTATATACCCCCGGCGAACCCGCCGGCATCGGCCCGGATTTGATCATCCAGCTGGCACAACAGCCCCTGCCTGCCCCACTGGTCATCATCGCCGATCCAGATTTACTGGCCGCCCGCGCCGCCCGCCTCAAACTACCCCTGCGGATTCAGGAATACCGGCGCGGGCAAGCCGATCCGCTCCAGCCGGGCGTCCTCAGCGTGCTGCCGGTGGGCTTGGCCCAGCCCTGCGACTGTGGCCAGCCCGACCCCGGCAATGCGGGCTATGTGCTCGATACCCTGCGCCGGGCGGTAACAGGCTGCCAGGAAGACGAATTTGCCGCCATGGTCACCGGTCCGATTCATAAAGCCGTGATCAACGAGGCCGGCGTAGCCTTTACCGGGCACACGGAATTTCTGGCCGCGCTCACTCAGACTCCACAGGTAGTGATGATGCTGGCAACCGCCGGTCTGCGGGTCGCACTGGCCACCACCCACCTGCCCCTGAACCAGATCAGTCAGGCGATTACGCCTGCTTTACTGAAAAATATCATCCGGATTTTACAGCGGGATTTGCAAGATCGTTTCGGCCTGCCCACTCCGCGGATCCTGGTCTGCGGACTCAACCCCCACGCCGGTGAGGATGGTCATATGGGAAAAGAGGAAATCGAGATTATCATTCCCGTGCTTGACGCCCTGCGAAAGGAAGGATTTAACCTGCACGGCCCCCTGCCCGCTGATACTGCCTTCACCCCGCCGAAGCTCAAACAGGCCGATGCCGTATTGGCCATGTACCACGATCAGGGCCTGCCGGTACTGAAATATCGTGGCTTCGGCCAGGCCGTGAATATCACCCTGGGCCTGCCCATTATCCGCACCTCGGTGGATCACGGCACTGCCCTGGATCTGGCTGGCAGCGGCCAGAGCCACACCGGCAGCCTGAAAATGGCCATCGACACCGCCCTGCAAATGGCCGGGCAGACATGCTCTAAACCTGGTGTTTTGTGAGTAACGCAGAGAACGCAAAGGCGCGGAGACGCAGAGTTTTTAATGTTTATCCAATGTCAGCAAAATCCACTGACGAAACAGTTTTATTGAATTCAACGCTACGCCGACAAGAAGAAACAACTCAAAACTTCTCTGCGCCTCTGCGTCTTTGCACCCTCTGCGTTTAATTACGAAGCCAAAACAAAAGGAACACAGCCATGTCCCACCAACCCCGCAAGCGCTTCGGGCAGAATTTTCTCCACGATCCGGGGGTGATTCAACGCATAGTCAGCAGCATCCACCCTCGCCCCGGACAACATTTGGTGGAAATAGGCCCCGGTCAGGGCGCCCTTACCCGGCCGCTGCTGAGCGCCTGCGGCCAACTCGACGTAGTCGAGCTGGATCGCGATCTGATCGCACCCCTGCAACAGCAACTGGCTGGCGCTGGCGAATTACATGTCCATCAGGCCGATGCCCTGCGCTTTGATTTCTGCGCCCTGCAAACAAACAACAGCTCCCGGCTGCGGGTGGTGGGCAACCTACCCTACAATATTTCCACCCCCCTGCTATTTCATCTCATGCAGCAGGCTCCCTGCATTGAAGATATGCATTTCATGCTGCAAAAAGAAGTGGTGCAGCGCATGGTGGCCCAGCCCGGCAACAAGGACTATGGCCGCCTGACCGTGATGCTGGCCTATTACTGTGAGTCCGAGATGCTCTTCAGCGTGGGCCCAGGCGCCTTTTTTCCTGCCCCCAAAGTTGATTCGGCCATCATTCGCCTGCGTCCGCACCGTCAACCGCCGGTTGAGGTCGATGATCCAACCCTGTTATCAAAGCTCGTCGCCCAGGCTTTTTCACAGCGGCGCAAAACGCTACGTAACAATCTCAGGGAATGGTTAAGCGCAGATGCTATCGCCGCGCTGGACATCGATCCGGGTATTCGTGCCGAGTGCCTGAGTCTGGCGCAGTTTGCCCATCTCACCAATGCGCTCCAGGCATCGCCCCCAGACCCTGAAATGTGACTGGCCTTCATATTTAGCGGATAATGCCGCTAGTTGCGCCAGGGAGAACGTAATTCATGGCGCAACTGGCAGACAATCATGCTCTGTTACTATACCGGGTGGGGCCGGTTTTGTGTTGCGCCCCCACACTTTGCGTTGCAACACTGATTTCACCCCCCTCCCTGGCCCATCCCCCCGACAGCTCAGATTCACACCCCGGCATTTTCCGGCACGACGGCAATCTTGTCAGTCTGATGGATCTACGCCACCTGTTCGGCGTCGAAAAATCAGACCGCACACAACCTGGACGGATCATTATCTGCCACCTCGCGGACCAGCATCGCGGTTTTCTGGTCGACGAGGTCATCGATGTCATCGCAACCCCAGGGCGCGGCTGGGGACAGCTCCCTCCTTCGCTCAGCAACGGCGTCTTTCGCCGCAGCCTGCTGCTTGATGAAAAAATTTATCTCTACTGCGAATTTGAAAAACTGCAAATGATTCGCAGTAACGGCTTTCTCAAACCCTGGATTCAACAGCTTCATGAAAAACCCCGGCCCAGGGAAGACACATCTGCGCATACGGCAGGCCGCGCCCCCATTGTGAAGCTAAAACCCGTCCTCGCAAAGACAACCATAGAATCCAGCGCTATACCCCCGCCACCGACAACCTCTTCACCCGCCGTTTCAGACCGCCGTCCACCACCCTCCGCCCGACCGGTGAGACAACACCGCCCTCATCATACCTATCATAAAGCGGATAAAACCCAACCTGCTGGCAAACAGGCTCCGACAAATAACACGCGTCAAACTGAAAACAGAAAACGGCAATCTGCCGCACCTGTTAAACCCAGTCATTCTGCCGCTCCGCCAGCTCACGCATCGTCTCTCAACCATGCCCCAAAAATATCCTTTCCACGCCAACCCCCTCACCCAGCCGACTACGATGTCCGAACGTCAGCAAACAACGCGGGAACAGGCTTACAGATTATGGGCGTTCTTCTCATTTGCATCGGACTCATCAGCGCAACCGCCTATCTGTGGCCGAACCACACTGTCACTCCTGTCGCCATAAAATCCGCAACCAGCAGCCCGGGGCCTGAAGCTCTGGCGGCAGCGAACCCCCGTCCTCTCCGCCCTGAAAACGGGGCTTCCCCAATAACAGAGGCAGCACGGGAGAAGGAACCCGATAAGGCGAGCGCCACAGCCGAACAGGAAGATCAGGGCAACAGCGGAAATCGCTATCAGGCAAGCATTGAACACCGGCAACATGTAGTCACCATTATTCTCACGGCACCCGCCAATGACACGGTGATCCGTGGCGACAACGACAGTCCAGCGCATAGGCAGGCTTCAGAAATTCATCCTGCCATAAAGCATACTCCAGCTTTCGTCTCTTCTCATCTTTCCCCCCGCCAACACATTGAGGAGGTAGTCCATATTGTCGTCAGGGGCGACACCCTCTGGCATATCGCCCGGCGTTATATTCACAACCCATTCCGTTACCCGGAACTGGCGCGGCTAAACAAAATCCGTAACCCGGATCTCATTTATCCTGGTGACCGGGTCCGAATTATCCGGCTTTACCCGCAAGAACTCGCCCCCGCTCCTGCCGATTAACCATACCGGCCCTGTTATGCCAATAAATTATTTAATGCCCGGCACCCGTATTGCCGATATATAAACCTGAAAGTATTCGATGCCGTGGAACAAGACCATCGACTATGCCGATCATCATCGTGGCGAAAAACGTCCACAAACTATCTCACAAAAATTATTCTCATCTATTGCCATGAACGATAAGCCGGCCCATACAACCGAAATCGACATCGAAACCCGCTACATTATCGAACAATCCGAACCGGAAAAAGAACGTTTCGTGTTTGCCTATACCATCACTATTCGCAACAAAGGCGAGACCCCGGCCCGGCTGTTACGTCGCCACTGGATCATTACCGATGGCAATGGCAATGTGCAGGAAGTAAACGGTGAAGGCGTAGTGGGTGAACAACCCTACCTGAAACCGGGTGAAGGTTTCCGCTATACCAGCGGTACGGTATTGCCTACCCCGCTGGGCAGCATGCATGGCAGCTATAAAATGATCACCGATGACGGCCATGAATTCGATGCGGCTATCCCCACCTTTACCCTCTCTATCCCTAACACCCTGCACTGATAAAACCGGCACTTCGTATTGATAAATCCAATACTGCACATTAATATGGGATCATGTCGCTCAAGCACAGTTATACCTTCCTCGCCCCCATCTATGATTACCTTGTCGAACCCGCCTTTGCCGATCTGCGTCGGAAAAATCTCAGCCACCTAAAAGACGCCGAAAATAAGGAAATATTGCTGACCGGCATCGGCACCGGGCTGGATATTCCCTGGCTACCGCCCGGTCCCCGTTATACCGGCATCGATCTGACCCCGGCCATGCTGGCCCGCGCCAGAAAGCAGATTGCCGGACGCAAGGATATCGAACTTAAACTTGGCGATGCCATGCAACTGCCTTTTGAGGATGAGTGTTTTGATACCATCATCATGCATCTCATTCTCGCGGTAGTGCCCGATTCCCAACGCGCCTTGCAGGAAGCTCAGCGCGTCCTGCGCCCCGGTGGCCGCATTCTCATCCTGGACAAGTTCATTCGTCCTGGTCAGCTGGCCCTGAGTCGCCGTCTGCTGAGCATATTTCTACGTCACATTGCCACCCGCACCGATGTCGTCTTTGAACCCCTGCTGGTGCAATGCCCGCAGCTAACACTGATACGAGATGAACCGGCACTGGCCAAAGGCTGGTTCCGTTATATTGAGCTACACAAAGAGACTGGGCGCAGATAAATGGCTATCTACGCCATCGGCGATCTACAGGGCTGCTATAACGACTTCCGCCGTTTACTGGATCAATGCCGTTTCAAACCGGATGAAGACCGGCTCTGGCTGGCCGGTGATCTTGTCAGCCGCGGCCCCAACTCACTGGAAACCCTGCGCTATGTGGTGTCACTCGGTGACAGCGTGATCTCGGTATTGGGCAACCACGATCTGCACATGCTAGCCGTCGATGCCGGCATAAAAAGCACCCACGATCCCGATCTGATTAAAATCCTTGAAGCCCATGACCGAGCACAACTCATGCACTGGTTACGTCACCGCCCCTTGATACACCATGATGCCTCACTCGCCTATACCCTGGTGCATGCCGGAATTTATCCGGCCTGGAGCCTGGACCAAGCCCAGGCTTACGCCGCCGAGCTGCATACGGTACTACGTAGCGATCACTACCAGGATTTTTTTGAACACATGTATGGCAACGAACCGGATCGCTGGTCTGAGGATCTGCAGGGCTGGGAACGCCTGCGCTTTATCTGCAACAGCTTCAGCCGCATGCGTTTTTGCAGTCACAGCGGCCAGCTATATCTTCAGGCCAAAGGACCGCCCGGCAGCCAGCCTCCGGGCTTCCACCCCTGGTATGCCGTCCAACATCGAAAAACCCAGGAGCAACGAATTATCTTCGGCCACTGGTCCACCCTCGGCCGACAGTCAGTGGACAACGTCTATGCGCTGGATACCGGCTGCATCTGGGGCGGCGAACTCACCGCGTTGCAGATCGACACGTCTGAGCCACGCTACATCAGCATCAACTGCCCAGCGCATCGTGAAGGCAAGCTGGAATAGTGAAGTTCCCCTCATTCAATTAGCGCAGAGAACACAAAGGTTATTATTTCGAGTTGTAAATTATTTTTCGTTGCACAGATGCCTTAATAAAATGAATCACAGTTTCCTAAAAAACTCTGCGTCTCCGCGTCCTCTGCGTTATTTACACACCCCAGAAATCGAAGCAGGACATTCGGCGCGTTCCAGAATAATAAAACTATGCGCACAGGCATTTCGCTCATCGACTTCACAATCAATACGTTCACCTTGCCGCCACTGCGATTCATCAAATTCCGGAAACCAGGCATCGCCTGACACATCGGTATGTACCCGGGTCAGATAGAGGCGCCGCGCCTGCGGCAACATTTGCGCATAAAATGACGCGCCGCCAATGATCATGATTTCCTCCACATCCCCAGCGGCCTGCAAGGCCTCATCAATAGAATGCACAACCAGCGCGCCCCCGGCCTGATAATCCTGATCACGCGTGACAACAATATTGCGCCGCTCCGGCAACGGTCTGGCGCCAAAAGATTCAAAGGTTTTGCGGCCCATGAGAACAGGTTTGCCCAATGTCTGCTGGCGAAACCACTTCATATCGCCGGGCAGTTTCCAGGGCAAGCTATTGTTGATGCCGATAACCCGGTCATCGGTCATCGCCGCAATAATGGAAATAAGAGGCGTATTCACAAGCATATAATTAATAAACTAATCTTAATAAAAGTTTCAAATCTCTATACAGTTTGACATATTTTCAGAAAATAAAATGTAGGTTGGGCTGAACGATAGTGATGCCCAACATCTCTACCCAAACTGTCTAAAATTCACCATATCCCCCATCATTTCATGGCCATATTGCCCCCCCCAATCCTCTCCAATAATACCCGATTTGATATATTGATGAATACTCGAATACGGCCATTCTGATGCCGTGGTGATATAGCCATGTTTAACCGGATTGTAATGGATATAATCCACATGGTGAATATAATCCTGTTCATTGCGGATCAAATGTTCCCAATACCGGCGTTGCCATATTCCACGTTCGTGTTTGGCTATCCGGCTTTGGCTGCGCCGTTCACCTCGATTAATTTGCCTGGAAAACGCGGCCTTGATTAACATCCACCGTGTCGGGTAATCCTTGTCACCCTCCGGCAACGTCCAGAGGGTATGAATATGATCTGGCAATACTATCATGGCATCGATTTTAAACGGATGCTGTTGTTTGACTGTTTTCACAGCCTGGCGTAACACGTCAATATATTCGACCAATAAACGTTTATGTCTTTCAGCCAGATTGGCAGTGAAGAAATAGCTTACCCCAGTAATATCAGTTCGTCGGTATTGCATCTCCCTTACCTCCATGTAAAGGTTTGTGGTTGATCAGGTTGTTATAATTCACATTCTCCCTCTCACGTGCTATATTGTACAATATATCTGTACCAGTAATTAAGAGGTGATTTATTATGCCAAACGTAAACATCAGTGACTTTAGAGCTAACCTATTGAGTTACTTGCAAAAAGCACATGATGGCGAAGAGCTTACCGTAACCTCTCACGGCGAAGTTCTTGCCACAATACTACCACCCATAAATAAGCGAGAAAAGGCAAAAAAAACATTAAGCACTCTCGCTAAAACAGCTTCGATTGGCGATATAGTTTCACCAGCAACAGATGAATGGAAAGCGATAAAATGATTGTTCTTGATACCTGCTCAATCATTTGGGGCGCATTATCACCAAAAGATTTGTCTCGAAAAGCGAAGATTGCGATTAATAAACATGAACCAGAGGGGCTTATTTTTTGCGATATATCAGCATGGGAAATTTCCATGTTAATTAAAAAAGGAAAACTTCAACTTGATGAAACCCCATCCAACTTCATCAATACAATTCTTGACTCTAAAAATTATATTTACAAATCCATCACGCCAGAAATTGCCGACTTATCCGTAAATCTTGGAAAAGAAATCAATAAAGACCCAGCAGACAGATTAATTGTAGCAACCACAATTACTGAAAATTTAGAATTAATCACGGCTGACAAAAATTTAATAAAATCCAATTTAGTAAAAACTATCTGGTGAATTATAACGCCCTCATCAGGGGCTTTCGAAGCTGGCGCGGCTTTTGCGGGTTTTTTGCAAAAGGCGCGTCAGGTTTGAAAGTCCCTCTGGATGAGTTTGTTGGACGAAGCCGCTAACGCGGAGAACCCCACCCGTCATAATAATTAGTGTAACCTCATTCCCCTCAGATGCATTAGCGGGTAAGTTGTAGTCTCAAATTAAACAACATGAGGTTACCCGGTTATGACACCATCATTTGAATCCAAATACAACCATTATTACTCACAGCTCTGTAAGCACTTGAAGCTTAAAGGCTTACAACCCAAAACCATTGCCGCCTATTCACATGGTGTGCGTCGAATAGCCCACTATTTTAAGTATCATATCGATGATTTATCCCCTGAGCAGTTACTCGATTACTTTTATGATCGCCTAAATTCTCATTCATGGAGCGCCGTTAAACTCGACCTCTATGGGCTTAAGTTTTTCTATACGCATGTCCTGAATAA
>CAZQVV010000033.1:0-23379 GCA_964596835.1 uncultured Thiohalophilus sp.
ACCCATCATTAAATAAGCACACACTGCATAGAGAGTTAAAAACATATACCCGGTGTGAGGGATGAGTAGTTACAAGTTTTCTATACTTAATTTTCACCTACAATGACCTGGATTTTTATCACTGTGAGCATGATTGTCGAAGCCATTAAACTAACGCTGTTCCTGGCTACCCGTCCCTTGCTACTAGCCACTTAATATCATGCGCATCTCCCGCCTTTATCTGCCTGTCCCGCTCAACGGCAATACCGAGGTCGAGCTGGATGAGCGCGCCCGTCAGTATGTGATTCAGGTGCTGCGCCTTAAATCAGGCACCCCCCTTATCCTCTTTAACGGCGAGGGAGATGAATACACGGCACAACTTGGCCTTGCCGAAAAACGCCGGGCTACGGTATTGCTGGGCGAAAAACACCGTCCTGAGCGAGAGTCTCCTCTGGCGATTCATCTTGGCCTGGGTATTTCAAAGGGCGAGCGCATGGACTTTGCCATACAGAAAGCGGTGGAGCTGGGGGTGACGGAAATCACCCCGCTGTTTAGCCAGCACTGTGCCGTCAGGCTGGATGAAAAACGTATCCATAACCGCCTGCGCCACTGGCAAGCTGTCATTATCAGCGCCTGCGAACAATGCGGGCGCAACCGGCTGGCGCAACTGCATAGGCCGCTGGACTTTTGCCGCTGGATCGAAAGGGACACCACGGGCATCGATCTCATTCTTGCGCCACAGGCCCGTCAAACCCTGGCCCAGATTCAACCTGCACCCCGGCAACTGCGCCTGACCATTGGCCCGGAGGGCGGGTTTTCAGATAGCGAAATCGAAGCGGCAAGGTCAGGCCGCTTTACCACCATCAGTCTCGGCCCGCGCATATTGCGAACAGAAACCGCCGTCGTCGCCGGTCTGAGCGCCTTGCAGACGTTATGGGGGGATTTAAATCTGAGGTATCCCCACAAAATAATGTCTAAAATGAAACAGATAAAAGAAATATCCGCCAATGAACGCGAATAAACGCCAATATTTTATATTGATGTGCCTCAGGCACCGCACACCACAACAAATGCTTTCGCGTTCATTGGCGGACCGATAAGCGTTTGGCTTTTAAAAAATATTCGTGGGGATACCCCAGGATTTAAATACTATTTAATCCGAGTACATACTGTTCCAGTTTATCCAGATCGGGGATCAACACGGATTCACCGGCGAAGTCGATCGAAGCGGCAACCCCATCCGTTTGCTCATCCTTTTCTGTTACGACAATACTGGATTCCTGAATCAGCCGCAGTTGCGGGATGCTCTGGATCGGCAGTGCAATATAAGGAACATGGGGGTTGCCATTAAGGGTATTCAATACTGCAATGCGGTTAACAACATGTTCCCGTTCGCCCATACCGCTTAGCTGTTCAAACGATAATAGCGGAACGTTCTCGTCACGCCAGCTGATATTACCCAACATCCATTTTGGCGCATTTTCTATTATTTCGGGCGTGGTGTAGCCGATCACTTCGGCCACAGCCGTATTGGGCAGTAGAATCTTGACGCCCTGTAATGAGATCAACAAACAATGCAGGGTATCCTTACCATGCACCGTTGATAAGTTTTTGTGTGTTTCTGCTGCACCTGGATCGGCCATGCCATCTTCCTGGACGTTAATTAAGCGGTTAGTAATTTTCACTTCTTTCAGAAGAATAGTAGGTACTCAGCATTTTCGCCATTTCCACCGGCGTTGCCGATACATTTACCAGACCCCGAAGACGTAGATTATCCGGCATAGCGCTGACCACACAGGAATGGGCTTCCTGCGCCCAGATCTGGCCGCCGACTTCCTGCATCTTTTTCGCCCCCATAGCCGCATCATCACCCATGCCACTAAAAATGATCATTCCGGCTTTGTTCTCATAACGCAAACCGATATCGCAAGCCGCCAGATCGATGGAAGGCGAATATCGAGTCGGCGCGCCGATCGGCTTCAGATCAATCGCACCTATCGGATTGATCGTCAGGCGCTGATCAACGGGAACAATCACGACCTGCCGGTGACACAGAACATGTCCACCCCTGGCCTGCATGACGCTAAAGGAGGTCATTCTGTCCAGTTGTTCCGCCAGCAGCGCCATAAAGCTTTTTCCAAGATGCTGCGCCAGAATAAAGGCAACCGGTAAATCTTCCGGGATGGCCATCAGAAATTGTTTGAGCATTTCAGGCCCGCCCAGTGAAGCGCCCAATACCCAGACATTTCGGGCTAACTCCCGTGAAACATTTGCCGACCTTACTTTTAACACTTCGCCAGAGACCGTATCTGCCAGCACCTTGCTGACATCCAGCGCCTCCCATTCCGGGCGCCCTGTCAGCTCGGCAATTTTGAGCAGCAGCTTGACGTACCACCTGGACAGCTCACCCTGATGGTTGTGCCTCAGGGCGGAAATATCGTTAAAGATGATGGGAATATCAACATCATCCAGCAATCGGTCCAATAGTCCCGAATCATCATATGTATTTTCATCAATATCCAGTAAAATCACATCCGGCGAAGACTGGTCCAGCTTACGAAAAAATGCTTCACTCAAAGGTTCATTGATGACAATGCTAAGACCAATCCCCTGCATCATGTTCTGTAAATAATGACGGTGCCGGATGGAACCTGAGGCCACCGCAATATGAATGTTATCCAGTTCACTGTTACTTGGCATATTCTGAATAAATGCGTCTCAGACAGATCCCTGATTTTCTGTTAATGCGCGAATATTTTTCAGCAATTCATCTTCACTGAAAGGTTTGCCCATGTATTGGTTGACGCCAATGCTGAAAGCCCGATCACGATGCTTTTCGCCGGTACGGGAGGTGATCATGATAATGGGTATATCTTTCAACTCCTCGTCATTACGCATATTGGTCGCCAGTTCAAAGCCATCCATGCGCGGCATCTCGATATCCAGCAATATAATATCAGGCTGCACTTCGAGCAACTGACCTAAGGCATCGACGCCGTCCTTGGCGGTAAGAACCTCATAATCATTACGCTCCAGTAAGCGGGTCGTCACCTTGCGCACGGTAATGGAATCATCCACCACCATCACCGTCAGACGTTCAACTTCTGCAACCTCGGTGGGTGCAGCCTCCATCATTTCCCGTGTGATGGTACGGCGAATCAGGATGCCCAGATCAAGCACCAATACCACGCTGCCGTCACCCATGATAGTGGCACCTGAGACTCCACGCAGGGAACTCAGTTGCGGCCCCACGGGTTTCACCACGACTTCCCGGGTTCCCAGCAAGCCGTCAACCAGAATAGCGGCACGATAATCACCACTTCGCACCATCAGCAAGGGAAGCTTTTGACTATCTTCCGGTGCAGGCATATTCTGTAGCCCAATCAGGCTGCCAAGAGTCATAAAGCGGAATTCTTCACCCAGCCATTCATAAACAGGCCGTTCCTCTTCTTTCAGGGCATTAATCTCGACGACTGAAATCCGTTCCACTCCCTGTACGCTTAACAAGGGCAGAGCAAACGTTTCCTCGGCAACGTTGACCATCAGAGCACGGGTGATCGCCAGGGTCAGCGGCAGGCTAAGGGTAAAACACGTACCCTGACCGGACTCGGATTCAATATCAAGCACGCCCCCCATCCGTTTAATAGCGGCATTGACCACATCCATACCCACGCCACGACCAGAGATCTGAGAGACTTCCTCGGCGGTACTGAAACCGGACTCCAGGATCAATGTCTGTAGAATATCTTTGTTTACCTCCACATCAGGACTAAGCAAACCACTCTCAACCGCTTTATTGATGATGGCCTCATAATCAAGACCGGCCCCGTCATCGGCGATGCTGATGATAATATCTGAACCTTCACGCTGGAATGAAAGCCGAATTTTTCCTGTCTCGGGCTTGGCGTTCGCAAGCCGAACGTCCGGCAACTCAATGCCGTGTGCCACCGCATTGCGCAACATATGTTCCAACGGTGGAATAATTCGATCCATCACCGTGCGATCAAGTTCATTATCCAACCCTTCCAGCTCCAGTTTGACTTTCTTGCCCAGTTCTTCGCTGATCTGCCGCACAATACGCCGCAATCGTGGAGCATGGCCGGTAAAGGGCACCAGACGGGTACGCATCAGACCTTCCTGCAAATCAGTATTAACCCGGGACTGTTGTAACAGCAGCGTTTCAGATTCGCGGTTAATATCGGCCAGGATGCTGCGCAGGCTGTCCAGATCGTTAAGACTTTCCAGCATAGTGCGGGATAGATGCTGCATCTGGGTAAAACGGTCAAATTCCAGAGGATCAAAATCCTCGTTATTTTTAGAAACCGTTTCTTCCCGCCGGTATTGGATCTGGGTTTCGGTTTCAATCTCGAACTGACGCAACTGGTCACGCAAACGGGCAACCGTCTCATCAAGTTCCTGTAAATTAGCCCCGAAGGAATGGCTCTGCTGTTCCATGCGTGAGCGATAAATACTGACTTCACCGGCAAAATTCACCAGATCATCCAGCAGTTTCGCCCTCACCCGGATCTGTTCTGTTACTTTCCGTGATGTCTGACGTCGCTCATCTTTCGCGCCCTCCACTGGAATCGGCCTGTCTTCTGCAACCGCAGTACCTGTCGCAAGGGCCACAACATTATCATGGCGGCCCTCATCCGCAGAGCTTCCCAGATGGGTGCTACCGGCTTCGGCTATTGCCGGTTCCGGTTCAGCTTCTGATCCGAATGAAGACAACGGCGTTTCTTCTTTTTCAGCCGTCATATCTATTTCAGACGCAGCTTCATCTTCATCCATAAAGGTTTCCACTTGCAGAGAACTGTCCCTAATCCCCCTCTCCGGCTCGTCTTCCCCGGCTATGTCTGTTGCAGGTGAAAAATCAATCCGCTCTGAAACCGGTGCGCGGCTGTCACTGGCACCAGTTTCAATTCTTACCTCCGCTGCTCCGGTGTCGGCGCTCGTTGTAGCCGTCCCTCTGTCCTTAGCGGCAATCAAGGCATCAACTTCGGCGATAATGTCTTTTGCATCAGGAATGCTCTGGCGTATTTTTAGCTGTTCCAGCATGTACACCAGTCTGTCCTGCGCCCGTTGCAGCGTTGCAAACATATCTTCTGATACCTGCCGGCGGCCTTCCGCCACCAGAGTCAGCATCGACTCAATATTATGACTCAGATCACCCACCGGCCTAACATCGGCCATACGCGCCCCGCCTTTGAGCGTATGCAAGTAGCGCTGCATGGCTTCGATATCACCCTGATCCTCCGGATTCTGCTGCCAGTGATGCAACGTCGTGTCGCAGGCATCGAGGATTTCAACCCCTTCCTCAATAAAAATTTCCAGCAGATCCTCATCGTATTCGGGTTCCTGCTTGGCCACAGACGAAACATCAATGGCGGTTTGCTCATTCGCCAGTATCTCCGCCGTTCTGGGAGCCTCAGAAATTGTCTCATACAGTATTTCCAAACGAGCCATCAACACCTGGTTGCTGTCTTCATCCGGCATAACCTGTTCGAGAGCATTTGTTACGCTACGGATATAGTCGATACCATCATTCAGCAGGCTGAGCGCATCGGCATCCATCTGCGCCTCAAGCTGAAGCAATTTATTAACATAATGTTCAAACTGATTACTCAATTCCGCGACAGGAATAACGCCGGCAGTACGCGAACTGCCCGCCAGCGTGTGTAATGCACGCATCAGTGTCTGGGTGGGTTCCCGGTAACGGCCATTTTCCCAATCTTGGATATATTCCTGCAAACCGAGTAAATGCGTTTCCACTTCTTTGCGATAAATATCCAGCAATACCGGATCGATGTCATCCTGGCTGGCGGCCTCCGGTTCAGCTTCTTCTGCTGTATCCTGAGCTATGATATCAGCGGCTTCAGGCAATGACTCTCCCTGACTGAGAAGGTTGACATGCTCAATCAGCGTCAGAATCGAGGCATCCGGCTTCGCCCCCTGTTTGAACAGTTCGAACATCCCGGGCAAAACCTCTTTTGCCTGTTCCAGCAAATCGAACATGCCGTCTAATGGACTGATGGTTTGGTCAATCACCCGGTTAAGCATATTTTCATAGGCCCAGGCGAATTCACCAATATCGAGCGCCCCCACCAGACGCCCACTCCCCTTCAATGTGTGGAATGCGCGCCTCAATTCGGCAAGCGCATCTGCGTCATCCGGGTTCTGCCGTAACCTTGGCAGCAGCTCCTTGATACGTTGATATTCCTCTTCCGCTTCCTCCAGAAAGATTTCAATGATCTCATCATCAATTTCTTCCATTATGGCCAGTTTTGCGGCCGCTACAGGTTCACCGATGCTGAGACTACTGGTTGAAGCTTCTGTTTCCTCTGTGCGGCTGTCCGCCGGCTCCTGATTCAGTTCAGCTAAAGACGCCTCGTCCTGTTCCTGAAATATTTCATCCAGTGAAACCGAATCCGCATCGTCAGGCATCTCCAGGGCATCTTCTTGGGTCTCTGCAAGAGTATCAGAAGAAACAGGAGCAGGTGTTTCCTCTTCACTCACGACAGCTTCATCGACGCTGTCAAAACCTTCGATGTCCAGTGTCAGCAACTGGGACTCATTATTCAGATCAATGTCATCGACTGGATCCGTCGGTGGCGGCTCCGTGAGAGAAAGATCAGACAGGGGTTCATCTTCAAAATCTTCAGACGGATACTCAATAGTCTCGGTGATATTTTGATCATCCGGATCATTGCTGTCACTTTTCGGCGCCGGAATATCGATTAAAGTATCGTTGTTATCTTCCGCTTCAGAATGGAGGGTGACGGTTTCTTCCCTGTCCGGCTGTTTTAACTCTGAAAGAGTCACGAGATCATCGTTTGGCTTGTCCGCCTTCTCTCCCTGCAACTGTTTGAGGCTATATTCGGCTACATCCAGAATCGCATCCGGCTGGCCCCATTTTCCCGCCAGGGATTCAAGATAATATTCAATGCTGCTGATCGCATCGGCAAGGCTGTCAAGCATATCAGGCTCAGGCACATTCGCGTCTTCCAGCAGGTTCTGACGAATATAGAGGATACAGCCCTGTAACAAATCTGCGGCGCGATCCAGACTCAGTATTGAAATGCCGCCTTTGATACGATCCAGCGCTGCCGGCACCATTTCAAGGGACGAATGATCTGCGGGATTCTTGCTGAACAGGTTGATCGCATCCTTGACCTGATCCAGTTCAAGCCGGGCTTCCTTGACCACCGTCTTGAGTAATTTTTGCTGCTCGGCATCCTGCATCAGATAACCGGCAACATCCGCAACGCCTTCCTCGGCCTTAACGTTTGCCGCGCGGGCGGCGGTGATTTCATTCAGTGAATTTTCAAGATCAAGCATGGCGTCAGCCATTGCCATCAGGCGACTGTCATCCACTTCCTGACCACCCGCCTGCATGGCGGAAATGGATTCAATCTGTTGCTGCACATTTTCGCGCTGAATCCCAAGGCCGAGCATGCCCAGCGTATCGGCAATCTGTAACAGCGTTTCCTTCAAAGGCTGAAGTTCTTCGATATCCCGTTCATCTGAACGTACAAACAGATCCAGGTTATCCTTCACCTTGAGCAAATCTTCTATCAGCACGGAAGAAACGGTGGACATCAGGGCGGCATTGGGGGCAGCCATATCCGCACGCGCCTGCTCCAGCGAACCCATATCCGGCAAAATTTCATCCAGTTTAAATGCCAGCTTGATCCCGTCAGTAAGCTCACCGCGGCTACGTGAGGTGGCCACGTAATAAAGAATGTTCTTAAGCAGTTCTGAAGGTGGCTCGACGTTCAGTGCGTGCTCACCATAATCGATAATTTTTTTAAACTGCCGATCAAGCTGGCCGAGTAGCAATTTAACGGAAACACTGCTATCCAGCCCTGCGTCGATCAGGCTTTCAACCAGGCCCCCGGCCACCCAGAGCAGGCGGCCGATTTCCTGCTCACAGGCCACTTTGCGCAATTCACCCAGCACTCCGGCGATGCGCTTCAAACCCGAATCATCCTCTTTATCACGGAACCAGCCAAGCAGCCCCAGATGATAATGGTGCCGGAGCCTGGCCAGGGCACCAGTAAGATTTCCGCTGGCCGTCTCCGGTACGGGTGCGGCAATGCTCAGGTCGGGTGTGAACATGGCGTTTTCAGACAACAGCGGTGCGCCCCGCGCGGCGCGCAGATCATTCAGTAACGGCAACAGCAGCATCGGTGTGTCCGGATGCCCTTCAAGCAAATGCTCCAGATAATCCGGTAATTGTAAAATGCCACGAATCAGAACTTCGAAGGCGTCATCGTGGTTTGAAACTTTGCCATCGATCAGCGCCTGCACCAGATTTTCCACTTCCTCGGCCGCCATGGCGGAACCATAGAGTTCCACCATCTGTAAGGTTCCGCGAACCTGGTGCAGATAATTGAGACAAAATTGAATCTGCGAAGTATCACTCTTGTCTTCGATAAAAACTTCCAGCGCCTTACGCGCCTGCGTTAAGGTCTCATCAATCTCTGACTTGACCCAGATCAGCGTATTCAGGTCCAGTTCGTTATCACTACTCATGACTGACGCTCTCCCTGCATACGCTTGAAAGCCAGGGTGCCCGAATAGCTGACGGCTTCCATTTCCATATGTCTCCAGTCAGAAATCTCTCCGGCACCCAGAATCAGCACCCCCTCCGGCCGCAGATATTTCACCATCTGATCCAGCATCATATGGCGGTAGCGGCGTTTGAAATAAATCAGCACATTCTGGCAGTAAATCAGATCCATCATTCCCAGCCGGGCGCGGGACAGATAAAGGCTGTTCAAACGCGTAAAACAAATCCGCCTGCGTAGCTTTTCCGCTACCCGGTAATGATTTTCATCTTCACGGCTAAAAAATAAATCCATCAGACTGGCCGGGACATTCTTCAGACGATTGATATGGAAAATACCCTTGCGAGCAGCCGACAAAGCAGCCGAGCTGATGTCCGTGGCCGTAATGCTGTAATAACCCTCCAGGTGGTTACTTAACATAAAGTCCTCAAGCAGCAGGGCTAACGAATAGGCTTCTTCACCTGTGGCGCAACCCAGGCTCCAGATATCAATACTTTTTTGTTGTTTGTTTTTGAGCCGACCCCGTTTAGATGACCACTCAGGCAAAAACTGATCCTGGATCAACGCCAGGGCGTGCGGATCACGATAAAACCGGCTCTCATGCACCGTCAGACGATCTACCAGAATTTCCCACTCAATCGCGCCACACCGTCCTTTGAGTAAATACTGAAAATAAGCGTCATAGCTGTCATATCCCAGCTCACGCATACGTGTGCTCAAACTGGTTAACAAAAAAGATTTGCGGTTTTCAGCGAGGCCGATGCCGGTGCGCTTTTCCAGCAACTCTATCCACATCGCCAGTTGCACCCGATCCATTTTCGCAGGCGCATGATAGCGCCATAACGTTTTATCGGAAATATGATCCTCTGCCGCCATCAAGGCTGAAACTCCAACTTAGGCCGGAGGTAAACGGAACCCGGCAACCGAATGGCGTAGTTCATTCGCCAGCTCAGCCAGATTACCAATGGAAGCCGCCGTTTCGTTGGTGCCCGCCGAAGTCTGGGTGGTAATTTCCTGAATCACGTTCATGGTGTCAGAAATACCGGTTGCGGCACCCGCCTGCTGGCGCGCCGACTCGGAAATGTTCGAAATCAAATCGGCAAGGTGTTTGGACACGGCTTCAATCGCTTCCAGAGCACCCCCGGCATCCTGTGCCAGGCGCGCACCGGATACCACCTCGGAGGTACTTTGTTCCATTGAAGCCACCGCTTCTTTGGTGTCGGATTGAATGGCCTTAACCAGCGTTTCGATTTGTCTGGTCGCATCGGCGGAACGTTCTGCAAGCCGCTGCACTTCGTCCGCCACCACCGCAAAACCGCGACCGGCATCACCGGCCATAGCAGCCTGAATAGCTGCATTCAGCGCCAGAATATTAGTCTGCTCGGCAATATCATTAATCAATTCAACGATGTCGCCAATTTCCTGTGACGATTCACCCAGGCGCTTGATGCGCTTGGAGGTTTCCTGAATCTGCCCGCGAATAGTGTCCATGCCATGAATATTACGCTGCACCGCCTCCGAACCCTGAACGGCGATCTGCACTGAGCGACTGGCTTCCTCCGCCAGTTCCCCCGCGTTATTGGACACCTCTTCGATGGAGACAGCCATTTCATTAATCGCGGTACTGGCCGCCATAATTTGCTGCGCCTGGTGATCACTGGCTTCGGCAAGATGCATGGCCGTGGCCTGGGACTGCTGTGAAGCCGAGGATACCTGCTGGGTGGTTTCATTAATGGCCGACACCAGCTTGCGCAGCGCATCGATGGCATAGTTGATAGAGTCGGCGATGGCACCGGTAATATCTTCGGTCACCGAAGCCTGCACCGTCAAGTCACCATCCGCCAGATCGCCCATTTCATCCAGCAGGCGTAGAATTGCTTCCTGATTGTTGGTATTGGTTTCTTCCATCTGCTGGCCCTGCTCAGCAATCTCGGACAAACGGCGTCGTGAATCTTTACGATACAGCCAGGCCAGGCCAATAATAATCAGCACAATGGCCACCGCCAGCGCATTAACCCAGACCGACAGCATACTTTTGTTGATATGCGCCTGATAGGCATCCTGCAGTTTCTGGATTTTTTTCGGCAACGGCTCACTCATACTGAGAATATCCTCAGCGGCACCTGAAACCTGGAACATTTCCGGCGAGCGCTCCAGAATACCCTCCACCTGAGTGCGAATGGAGCGAAACAGTTTTTCCACCTTGACCAGTTTGGCGCGGGTGCTGGGTTCCTGGATGCGCTGGATTTTCATATTCCGATTGCCACTCAGCATATCTTCAATAACCCGCCCAAACAGCGCCGCATCACGGCCAAAACGGTCAGCCGCGGTAACGGCCTCCGCCCCCCCCGACAGAACCCGATTAACATTGCCGGAAATACGCTCGGTCAGCATCAACTGACGCGTGGCGATATAGACCTGTTCCGGACTCGCGCCTTTGTCGACCATGTCGCTCACGACTTCATCGGACAACGCCAGCAGAGTCGGAACCTGTTCATTAATTTTCTGGATGTGCTCGCGCATGGTCGACACCACTTTGCGCCGTTGCAGAATGGTTTTGACGTCTTTCCGGTATTTTGCCCAGAATTTCTGCAACTCCTGCATGGTTCCGGTCAGTTCTCTCGGTGTTCGATCCGCTTCCCAGTTCAATAAGTCATCGAAACGACGACTGCGCTGCTGCAGTAACGAAAAAGCGCCGAGTTCACCCTGTGCGGCCTGGTTGGCCAGTTTGGCGATTTCCTGCGCCAGCACTTTCTGATCACCGATACGACTGATGTATTCACGATCCGCCGTTTCCTGTTTGGAAACCTTGTTGATGACGAAACTCAGCGCAGCAATGGCCGCAATCAGCAGAATGACAAAATATGCCATCATCCTGACTACCGAAACGCCCCCCGTCCGGCCAATATTCTGTTTCATGACTTCTCTCCTGCCATTGAATACTCCTGTTTGAATCTAGAACTCCTCTGCTCTTTATTCTAAACTCTAACCTGAGTCGGAACCCTGCAATCATTGCGCCCTGAAAAACGGGGCACATTCCCTACGTAAAATAACTCAAACTGCTTAAACTATTACCGGAAATCAAACTTCTGCGGCAACGTTAATAAATTCAGGTGTATCCGTCAGGTGCCGGGTACTGAAAATACCCCAGTGTTGATCGCCCTGCTGGTACCCCCCATCGAGCAAGCACTGCAAACTCGCTGGCGCCGGTGGTAGAATCGTTGTTTTTTCTTCTTCGAAAAAATGCCTTAAACCGAGTACTTCGGTAACCAGCAGGCCACTGATAAAATCTCCCCGCCGCATAACCAGGACACGATTTTTACGATTCAGACGCGCCGTTTCCTGCTTGGCGAATCCCAGCAAATCAATAACCGGGAGCAGCGTGCCACGAATATTGGCAACCCCTTTGAGCCAGTCAACCGTGCCCGGAATACGCGTCAAGGGAGGGTAGGGCAGGATTTCGGATATCTCGTTGGTGGCTACAACCAAGGCTATATTCTGTAGCAGAAAACCAATCCCTGTCTGTGCAGGTCTGATCTCAAGCTGCTGAGGTAACCCCAGCGCTTTTTGGCGACTGCGTGATTCAATATCACGCAGCAGTGCAAAAACCCCGTTCCCTGAGTCAGGCATCTATCCGTTACCCTGCCAGCACCTTGCTGATCTTCTGGACTAAATCATCCTCCATCACCGGCTTGGTGATATAATCCTTCGCTCCCTGACGCAAGCCCCAGACGCGATCGGTTTCCTGATCCTTGGTGGTCACAATAATAACCGGTATAGCCTCTGTCACCGGATCCCGATTAATAGCCCGTGTGGCCTGAAAACCGTTCATACCCGGCATGACCACATCCATCAGAATAATATCCGGCATTGAGTCCTTCGCTCGCGCAATACCGGCTTCTGCGTTATCGACAGAATCCACTTCATGACCATGCTTTTCGAGCATGGTTTTAAGTGCATGAACTTCAGTCGGTGAATCATCAACAATCAAAATACGCGCCATTATGCCTCCTTCAAGCCTTGCCCACGACAGGCAACACTACTCACTTTTATCCTGGCTAAAACAGATAACCGGGTTTATCCAAGAACAAGATCCTTGATTGCGCTGAGCAATTCTTCCTTGGTAAAGGGCTTGGTCAGATACTGTTCCGAGCCCACGATTCGCCCGCGCGCCCGATCGAACAGGCCATCCTTGCTGGAAAGCATCACCACGGGGGTCTTCCTGAAACGTTTATTATGTTTGATCAAGGCCGTCGTCTGATAACCATCAAGACGCGGCATCATGATATCAATAAAGATAATGTTAGGCTGGTTATCCGCGATTTTGGACAGCGCCTCAAAACCATCGGAGGCTGTCACGACATCACAGCCTACTTTTTTCAAGAGGGTTTCAGCGGTACGGCGAATCGTCTTGCTGTCATCAATCACCATCACTTTTAAACCCTGGTATATATCTTCCATCTGCTTCTCTGCTAGCACTGCTGTCACCCGTTTTTTACTTTGCAAGTCTCTGCACTGAACTCTGGCGCTTTATTCCTGTGAACAAGACAGTTTCCGACAGGATGTTTAACATAGTTTTGAAAAACAATCCATAAGCATCTATATTCACTATTTATTTCCATTCACTCTCCGACCTGAAAAACTGCCTGATTTATATCCAATTCAATTCGAACATTTACCCCTGTGGAATTCTCTGGCATAGTCCTATACGGAAAATACCGGCATGGGACAAAGCACTATCTGGTAGAATCCTGTGTTTACAATACCGGTCGTCTTGAGCGCATCCTTATTTTTATGATCAAATTAGACATTAAACATGAGTATTGAACACCTCTACGCCGTTCCTCATCTTACGACAGCCCTGTCCGGCCCCCTGCATGATATCGAAACCTATCTGCTGGAACAGCAGGCTGAAATCGAAACATGGTTCCGTCAACAGTGGTTGAAAACCCCCGCGCCATTCTATGCCTCAGTTGACCTGCGCAATGCCGGCTTCAAACTCGCGCCGGTGGATACCAACCTGTTTCCAGCCGGCTTCAACAACCTCAACCCCGCCTTCATGACCCTGAGCATTCAGGCCGTCCAATCGGTGCTGGAGCGCATCTGTCCCAAAGCGGTGCGTATCCTGCTTCTTCCTGAGAATCACACCCGCAACCAGTATTATCTGGAAAGCCTCGCCACCCTGCAGGAAATCATTACAAAAGCTGGGTTTGAAATACGTATCGGTTCACTTTTACCTGAACTTGAGGAAAAACTGACCATCAATCTCCCTTCCGGCCGAAAATTGCTGCTGGAACCCATTCAGCGGCAGGGCAATAAGGTGAAAATCGATGATTATGAGCCCTGCCTGGTGCTGCTGAATAACGATCTTTCTTCCGGGCGGCCTGAAATCCTGGAAAATCTGGAGCAGATGATCCTGCCGCCGCTGGAACTAGGCTGGAGTAACCGCCTGAAATCCGACCATTTCACCGAATATCATCGCGCCACAAAGGAATTTTCCACGCTGACCGGCATCGATCCCTGGCTGATCACCCCCCTGTTTTGCAACTGTGGCAAACTCGACTTCATGAAACGCGAAGGCGAGGATTGCCTGGCCCAGAATGTCGATCGCATGCTGCTGGAAATTCAGAAAAAATACGACGAATATCACATCGACAAGCCACCCTTCGTCATTGTCAAGGCCGACTCAGGCACCTACGGCATGGGCATCATGACCATCCACAAGGGTGAAGAGGTCCGAGAACTCAACCGCAAACAACGGACCCGAATGGCCAAAAGCAAGGGTGGACAGATGGTGACCGAAGTCCTGATCCAGGAAGGCGTTTATACTTTTGAAACCTGGGGTGATCAACAATCCGTGGCGGAACCGGTGGTTTATATGGTGGACCACTTTGTCGTCGGCGGGTTTTACCGCGTACATACGGGACGCGGCGCCAATGAAAATCTCAACGCACCAGGAATGCACTTCGAACCCCTGGCCTTTGCCGAAACCTGCAACAACCCGGACAACCGCAAGTCACCGGATGCCGGTCCCAATCGTTTTTACGCCTACGGTGTGATTGCCCGTCTGGCACTGCTGGCGGCAGCACGTGAACATACACCGCCCGACTGGAAAAATCCCGCCAACCTTCATGTGCTGTAACCTGAATTTTTTGTGACTATTCAGCATACTGGGGCGAGGTCGCCCACCATTGTTCAGCTTACGTTATTTGAGGAAAGGAGTCACACAGGTAGGTTGGCGCTGAGCCATGATCCTGATGGCGAAGCCCAACCATCAAGTCAATGATAGGCCACGCCTGTTGGGCGACCGAAGGACGTGCCTGTGGTGCTTCGCGTTGCTTAGCGCCAACCTACATACCAGGTTCCCTGACAATTATGCTGAATAGTTACAATTTTTTTTGCAGAAATCGTCAGCAGCTCGATAATCTACCCAGTTAAATCTGGCTTTAACATTCAAATGAACACGCAGGTTTAAATCCATTGTCCATCAAGCTCGGTATCGTCATGGATCCTATCGGCTCCATTAACCTCAAAAAAGACAGCTCCCTGGCCATGCTGCTGGAAGCCCAGCAACGCGGCTGGGAGCTGTATTACATGCAACCATCCGATCTATCTCTGACCCAAAACCGGACCTGGGCCAGAACTCGGAAACTAAGCCTGGCCTCCGATCCTGAACATGCCGACGCTGACTGGCACCAGTTGGCAGCAGCGGAAAACCAGCCGCTGGCCGAGCTGGACGTGGTCCTGATGCGCAAGGATCCGCCCTTTGACATGGACTACATTTTCAGCACCTACCTGCTGGAGCTGGCCGAAGCCGAGGGCCTGCTGGTAGTCAACCGCGCCCAAAGTCTGCGCGACGCCAATGAAAAGCTGTTTACGGCTTACTTTCCCCAGTGCTGCGCGCCGACCTTGGTGTCTTCCCAGGCAGAACCGTTGCGGGCGTTTCTGGCCGAGCATGGCGACATCATACTCAAACCGCTGGACGGCATGGGCGGCGCCTCCATTTTCCGCCTGCAACAAGATAGCCCCAACATCGGTGTCATCATTGAAACCATGACCCATCACGGCCACCGCCTGACCATGGCGCAAAAATTCCTGCCGCAGATATCTGAGGGCGACAAGCGTATTTTACTCATCGATGGCGAACCCGTGCCTTACGCCCTGGCGCGCATTCCGCAACACGGTGAAACTCGCGCTAATCTCGCCGCGGGCGGTCTGGGCACGGGGGTCGAACTTAGCGAACGGGATCGCTGGATCTGCGCCCAAGTTGCGCCAAAACTGAAAGAGAAAGGGCTGCTATTCGTCGGCCTGGATGTGATCGGAGATTATCTGACCGAGATCAACGTGACCAGCCCCACCTGCATCCGTGAACTGGACCACCTTTACCAACTCAATATCAGCGCCACACTGATGGACTGTATCGAACAAAAATTGCAAACCCGCTAGACTTTCATTATGCACCGGCCTCATCGTCTCCACCTCTTCCTTGTACTCTCCCTGCTGCTGACTTCCAGTTGCCAGCAGGCCCCGCGCGAATACAAGCAAGCACTCCTGGTCTTCGGCACCCTGGTCAATATCACGCTGCGCGGGGTTGATCCGAAGCTGGCGCAAAAATACATTGCTCAAATCCGCAAGGATCTGAACTTCAGGCACAAAGCCTGGCATCCCTGGAAGCCGGGGCCGATGGGGCGCACCAATGCCTTACTCGCCACAGGTGGCAGGTTATCGCCCGGAAAATGCATCTACGCTACGTTATGCTGGTGGATAAAAATGGCCGTATCATCATGACTCCGGCGATAGCCAAGCGCATCACCCTGCTGGATACTGACCGCAAACCGATCATTATCCAACCCTGATGACACGCGCCGATATTCTCCTGTTACTGCTAGCGATCCTGGCCCTGCCCTTCGTCTACCTGCATTACTGGCAGCCCACCACCGCCGGTACCACGGTCCGCATTATGCGCGGCGAAACGCTGGTCCGGGAACTGGCACTGAACAAAGATCAGAAAATCAGCGTCGACGGGCCACTGGGAGTCAGCCGCCTGCAAATTAAAGACGGCAAAATCCGCTTTACCGACTCTCCCTGTACCGGCAAGGTCGGCATCCACGCAGGCTGGCTCAGCCATAGCGGCGACTTCACCGCCTGTCTGCCTAATCGAATAAGTATCGAGATCATGGGGCCGGGGCAATATGACAGTATGAATTTTTAATCTGGACTCCGCCGTCGAGCGACGGTACAGTTATAAAGTTTATTATTTTCATAATGTTAAGCCCATACCCAAGTGGTCATCTGCGGAACCCAGCCTAAATGAAAATCACGCTGAGGAGCACCTCCGAAGACAGCCGTATCGCCTGGTTCACGGCGCTGGCGGTTACGATTCATGTGCTGGAAAGCAGTCTGCCGAGTCCGATCCCAGGACTCAAACCGGGGCTGGCCAATATCATCACCATCACCGTGCTATGCCAGTTCGGCTGGCGCACGGCGGCTTGGGTCAGCCTCCTGCGGGTGCTGGTGGGCAGCCTGGTGCTGGGCACCTTTCTGTCTCCCACCTTTATGTTAAGTTTAAGTGGCGCCGTGACCAGCGTATTTATTCTATGGCTGGGAACAAAGCTGCCGGGCCGGGGCTTTGGCCCGGTGGGCTACAGCCTGCTGGCCTCCATCGCCCATATCAGCGCCCAGTTTAGCTGCGCCTATCTTTTATTTATCCCCCATCCGGGACTGTGGCGGCTGTTTCCGGTTTTGCTGACTTTTGCCGTGGCGCTCGGTATGATCAACGGTATAATCAGCCGATCATTATTAACCCATATCTCCTATCAGGAGACGGGGTGATCGCGCAGAAATTTGGATTCAAAGATCAGGCGAGAACCCGTCCTCCTGGTAGACGATCCGGGTTGCAACAGGTGGTAAAGAAAACTCCGTGACGACTGCTGTCCCTTCCTCTGTGGTTTCATCTTCGGACCGTCTGGGCATGACCCTGTTTTTCGCCCTGGCTTTTCATGCCATTATCATATTGGGAATAAGCTTTAATATTGCTGACGATACCACGCCACCGCTCACGACGATGGAAATCACCCTGGTGCAAAGTCATTCCGATAAGGCCCCGGACAAACCCGATTATCTCGCCCAGGCCAATCAGAAGGGCGGCGGCAACGTTAAGGAAAAGACCCACGATCAAAGCCCGCTCTCTAACCCGACCCCGACCCAGGATAACGGTTTCGCACCGGCCAGTGAGCAGGCCGTTGCCCCTTCCCTGAGCCAACCCCAAAAGGCACAGATGGAAGTCATGACCGCTCACCGGGCAAAGCAAAAAACACCCAGCAAGCCACAGAAAGAACCCCTCCCTGATCTGTCCCAAACACTCACCATCGCTCAGTTGCTGGAGCGTAGCCGACAGAACATCGCACGCATGAGCGCTGAGATCAAACGCATAAAAAAAACCTATCACATCACCCCCCGGCGCACGTATGTGCGAGGCGCGAATGCAAAAGAATACCGTTTTGCCAGTTATCTGGATGCCTGGCGCACTAAGGTAGAACGCTTTGGTAATCTCAACTATCCCGAAGAGGCCCTGCGCCACAATATTAATGGCAGCCTCCTGCTTGATGTGGCGATTAACCCGGATGGCAGCCTTAATCATATGAAAATTATCCAGTCCTCCGGTTACAAGGTACTGGACGAAGCCGCTAAACGCATCGTTCGTCTGGCCGCCCCTTTCCCGCCTCTGAGCAAGGCAATCCTCGTCGATACCGATATCCTGCATATCCCCCGGGTCTGGTATTTCAGGAGTAGCAGCGGCCTAAGTACGGGGGGGCAGTAAAAACCCGTTGATGCGCTTCGTTCCTCAACCGCATCCTGGGCGGCTATCCCTTATTATTTTTTCGCTTGAATCTTTCTCCTGCATTGACAATACTTCCCCGCATGAGCTTTATTTCGCAATTAAGCAACCAGTTCCTCATCGCCATGCCGGGTCTGCAGGATCCGAATTTCTCCCATACCGTCACCTTTCTCTGTGAACATAACCCGGAGGGCGCCATGGGTCTGCTGATCAACCGCCCGACCCCGATGAACCTCGGTGATCTGGCCACCCAGCTTGGCGTTGAGCTAGGGGAACCCGACATGGCCAACGTACCTGTTTACCACGGTGGCCCGGTGCAACCGGCACAAGGCTTTGTCCTGCATACCCCGCAGGGCGAATGGGACAACACGCTGGAACTGGACGCCGATCTGGCGCTCACCGTTTCACAGGACATCATCGAGGCCATTGCTCAGGGTCTTGGCCCGAAGAAGTTTCTCATCGCTCTGGGCTACGCCGGCTGGGGCGCCGGTCAATTGGAAGATGAAATAGCCGCCAACAGCTGGCTCAATGGTCCGGCGGATAATCACATCATCTTCGATACTCCGCTGGACGAACGCTGGACCACGGCTGCCGCTCTGCTGGGAGTCGAGCTTGCCCTGATCTCCCATGACGTGGGGCATGCGTGAGCCGCACCCTGCTCGGTTTCGACTTCGGCAGAAATCGTATTGGTATCGCCGTCGGCCAGGATATCACCTGCACCGTCACACCCCTGCTGACACTGCCCGGCAAAAACCGGAAACCGGACTGGGGGGGTATCAGCCGCCTGATCGAGGAATGGCAGCCCGAACTGCTGGTGGTGGGTCTGCCCCTGCAAATAGATGGGAGTGAGCAGGATATGAGCAAAGCGGCTCGCCGCTTTGGTAATCAACTCAAAGGGCGGTACAATCTCCCGGTTGAAATGGTGGACGAACGTTACAGCTCGCTGGAAGCGAATATGCTGTTGCGCGACAAGCAAGCGCTACGGGTAAAAAAGAACCTGCCGCAGTATAACGATCACATTGCCGCCCAGCTGATTCTGCAAAGCTGGATGGATGCACACGCACACAGAGGTCCGGACTAAATGACACAAGGCCATAACGTTGATGCGCTGCTGGAAAGTATGGCCGGCGATCTGAGGCGATTACTGCAAGCCACCCCCGTTCACAAACCTCTCATGATCGGCATTCACACCGGCGGGGTCTGGGTGGCGCAGGCTCTGCTCAAACGACTGCCGGAAGACATCCCGCTGGGCACGCTCAACATCAGCTTCTATCGCGATGATTTCACTCGCATCGGCATGCATCCCCAGGTCGAGCCCTCGCAACTGGATTTTGATATCGAAGATCGGCATATCATTCTGGTAGACGATGTGCTGCATACCGGGCGCACCATTCGTGCCGCTCTAAACGAGATTTTTGATTACGGCCGTCCCGCCTCGGTCAGTCTGGCCGTGCTGGTGCAGCGTAGCGGTCAGGAACTGCCCATTTGCGCGGATGTGTGCGGCATGCAGATGGATCTCGATGCAGGCGAGCACATCAAACTCAGCGGGCCCGATCCGCTGGCTCTGAAGATCCAGACCCAAGAGGAAAAGACCGGCACATGATGCGCCAGGATATCCAGTTCGACCGCCAGGGCCGTTTGCGCCATTTTCTCACCACCGAAGGACTCTCGCGCCAGACCCTGACCGAGATCCTCGACCACGCCAAGAACTTTGCCTCGGTCATCAACAAACCTGTAAAAAAGGCGCCCCTGCTGCGTGGCAAGACGATCGCCAACCTGTTCTTCGAGGCCAGTACCCGCACCCACACGACTTTCGAACTGGCCGCCAAACGTCTGTCGGCGGATGTCATCAACATTAACATCCAGACGTCGGCGACCAAAAAAGGGGAAAGCCTGCTCGACATGCTGCGTAACCTGGAAGCCATGCACTGCGACATGTTCATCGTCCGTCACATGCAAAGCGGCGCAGCGCATTTTATCGCCGAGCACGTCGCCCCCCATATCAGCGTGATCAATGCCGGTGACGGCAGCCATGCCCACCCTACCCAGGCCATGCTGGATATGTTCACCATCCGCCGCCACAAACCGGATTTTACCGCCCTGCGGGTGGCCATTATCGGCGACATCATGCACTCACGGGTAGCGCGTTCGCAGATCCATGCGCTGAATACGCTAGGCGTGCCCGATGTGCGCGTCATCGGCCCGCATACCCTGATTCCACCCCAGGCCGAGCATCTCGGCGTACATGTCTTTCATCAGATGGAGCAGGGACTGCGCGATGTGGATGTGGTGATCACCCTGCGTCTACAGCGTGAACGCATGGAAGGCGCGCTGCTGCCCAGCGAAGATGAATATTTCAGAAACTATGGCCTGACCCCGGAAAAGCTGGCCCTGGCCAGGGAGGATGCCATCGTCATGCATCCCGGTCCTATCAACCGCGGGGTGGAAATTGACTCCGCCGTAGCCGATGGCCCACAGTCCGTCATTCTCGAACAGGTCACCAACGGCCTGGCGGTGCGCATGGCCGTCATGTCCCTGATTCTCGGCCGGGGCGGCACAGACGGCGAGGTCCCCCACTGATGCGTCTTCTCATTACCCACGGACACCTGGTTGACCCGGCTAATGGGGTCGATAAACCGGCTGACATTGCCATCGATAACGGCCGCATCCTGGCCTGCGGCGATATCCCAGCGGACTTCCACGCCGATGAAACGATTGATGCCGACGGACAGGTTGTCTGCCCCGGTCTCATCGATCTGACCGCGCACCTGTGCGAGCCTGGCGCTGAACACAAGGGGACGATCGCCTCGGAGACCCGCGCCGCCGCCGCGAGCGGCATCACCACCCTCTGCGTGCCGCCTGATACCGATCCCATCATCGATACCCCAGCGGTTTGCGAGTTAATCCATCAGAAAGCCGAAGCCGCCGGCTTTGCCCGCGTCGTGACCCTTGGTGCCCTGACCCAAAAACTGAAAGGCGAGCAGTTGGCCGAGATGCTCAAACTACAGCAGGACGGAGGCTGTGTCGGCGTCAGTAATGCCCGGCAGCCCGTCAAAAATACCCTGATCATGCGCCGGGCGATGGAATATGCCGCCAGTTGTGGCCTCACGGTTTTCCTGCATGCCGATGATCCGGGCCTCTCGGGTCAAGGCTGCGTACATGAAGGCGCCATCAGCACCCGCCTGGGCCTGCCCGGCATTCCCGAGTCCGCCGAAACCGTGGCCGTAGCGCGGGAACTCATGCTCATCGAACAAACCGAAGTGCATGCTCACTTCTGCCAGCTATCCTGCGCCCATTCAGTACAGATGATTGCCCGCGCTCAGCATGACGGTTTACCGGTGACCATGGACGTGGCCGCCCACCAGCTCTACCTCACCGATATGGATGTGGGCTATTTCAACAGCCAGTGTCATGTGCTGCCACCCCTGCGCAGCCAGCGCGATCGGGAGGCGCTGCGCAGCGGCCTCGGCAGCGGCCGCATCAACGCCATTTGCTCGGCCCATCAACCGCACGACGCAGATGCCAAGCTGGCACCTTTTGCCGAAACCGAGCCAGGAATCTCGGCGCTGGAAACCTTACTGCCCCTGTCTCTGCGGCTGGTGGACGATGGGCTGCTACCCCTGGTGGATCTCATCGCTAAATTAACCTGCGAACCGGCTCACATCCTGGGTCTCAGTTACGGCCACCTTGGCCCGGGCGCACACGCGGATATCTGTATATTTGATCCCCAACAGCACTGGCGCGTCGATCCAGCAACGTTTATCAGCGCCGGAAAAAATTCCCCTTTCGTCGGCTGGGAGCTCAAGGGTAAAGTAACCCACACGCTTCTGGGCGGGCGCATTGTTTACCGGCAGTCATCCTGAGAGCCCTGCCCTGGAAAAAACGGTTGGATCACAGAAATCCACGCAAACCGGAATATTAACCTGATGACCCGTAGCTGGCTCTGCAAACCGAGCGTTATATGCAAAATAAAATGAATGATCTAAACCAAAAATCATTGGAGCTAAATGAAAAAATAGTAAATACGTTTACTACCATTTCAAATATCAAACCATGTTCATGACATATATTTTTCGACTCACATTACAAATTGTTAGAAGGCATGATGTTGTCATTTAGAAAACAATGAGATGAAATGGATCGCCCTCATCAGGGGCTTTTAAAGCTGGCGGGGCTTTTGCGGTTTTTTGCAAAAGCCGCGACAGGTTTGAAAGCCCCTCTGGATGAGTTTGTTGGCCATTTTCCAAGAGTGAGAACATTGTCACAGCGGATATTTGTCAACTTTATCGAAGCATTTTTAAAGCAGTTTTTCGGCCAACGTTCTAATTTTTTTCTGCACCCCTTCCGATAACATTTGATGAGGCTCTTGTGCAATTAAGCCAGTAAATAGCATACCAACTGTGTCTGCACCTACAATTTGCGAAATCATCTTAAGCTGCTTATGGCTTCCATACATTAAGCGCCCTATAATTCCTGGGGCCGCACATGAGGAAATCAGAACTGATTTTTTCTTTGGCACATTTTCTTTTCTAAATTTTGGAGAATTCATTCCCCATGGCCAATAGGCATAAACAATCAGCCGTTCCATAAAGCGTTTATAGATGGCAGTGACCGAACCAAAGTTAGTGGGGGAGGCAAGAACATAAGCGTCTGCACGTTCTATTTTATTGATCAATTCCTCCATCTCATCATGTTGCACACACCTGCCGGGGGAATCACCTGTTTGTTGTGTACACTCTCGGCAATTAAGGCAAAACTCAACGGGGTGTTCACGAAGCAGAACAATCTCGACTTCTGCGCCGAATGATTCCAAAGCCTGAACCATAGCCTCGACAGCTTGATCAGTAATACCATCATCTCGATAAGAACCATTAATTGCGAGTATCCTACTCATGATTTTGCCTCATTAAAGATTCAACCGTTTCTTAAGGTTCTACGTATTCTGTATGTTGGCCTCTCGCAGTAGGAACGCCGGTTACCCGGCGCCCCCTG
>CAZQVV010000034.1:0-22878 GCA_964596835.1 uncultured Thiohalophilus sp.
ACGGTGTCCAAGGAAAAATTTGAACGAACGAAACCGCATGTAAACGTGGGCACGATTGGCCACGTAGATCATGGCAAGACCACGCTGACGGCGGCGATCACGAAAGTGATGTCGGAGAAGCACGGGGGCGAATTCAAGGATTACGCGAATATTGACAGTGCGCCGGAAGAACGGGCGCGCGGGATCACGATTGCGACGGCGCACGTGGAGTATGAGAGTGACAAGCGCCATTACGCGCACGTGGATTGCCCTGGTCATGCGGACTATGTGAAGAACATGATCACGGGTGCGGCGCAGATGGACGGCGCGATTCTGGTGGTGAGTGCGGCGGATGGCCCGATGCCCCAGACGCGGGAGCACATTCTGCTGAGTCGCCAGGTAGGGGTTCCGTACATTCTGGTTTATATGAACAAGGCGGACATGGTCGATGATGATGAGCTGCTGGAGCTGGTGGAAATGGAAATCCGCGAATTGCTGGATTCCTATGACTTTCCGGGTGATGACACTCCGATTATCACGGGTTCGGCGCTGAAAGCGCTGGAAGGCGACACGTCCGAGATTGGCGTTCCGTCGGTTGAGAAGCTGGTGGCGGCGATGGATGACTATATCCCTCTGCCTGAACGCGCGATGGATGGTGATTTTCTGATGCCGGTCGAGGATGTGTTTTCGATTTCTGGTCGCGGCACGGTGGTCACCGGACGTATTGAACGCGGTGTGATTAAAGTGGGCGAAGAAATTGAAATTGTGGGCATCAAGGACACCATGACCACCACCTGTACGGGAGTGGAAATGTTCCGCAAACTGCTGGACCAGGGGCAGGCGGGTGATAACGTAGGTGTGCTGCTGCGCGGCACCAAGCGTGAAGAGGTGGAACGGGGTCAGGTATTGGCGAAACCGGGTTCGATTACCCCGCATACCAAATTTGAATGTGAAGTCTATGTGCTGAGCAAAGATGAAGGCGGTCGTCATACCCCGTTTTTCAGCAACTACCGTCCGCAGTTTTACTTCCGCACCACGGATGTCACCGGGGCCTGTGATTTGCCGGAAGGGGTAGAGATGGTGATGCCGGGCGACAACGTAAAAATGGTCGTCTCCCTGATAGCCCCGATTGCGATGGAAGAAGGTTTGCGCTTTGCGATTCGTGAAGGCGGCCGCACCGTGGGCGCCGGTGTAGTATCAAAAGTTATCGAGTAACGAGGAACCCGGTGCGAGTGGCAAGGTTTCCCTCGCCACTCGTCCCTCGCCACTCGTCCCTTGTTTTTAATTTAGGTAAAGTAAATGAGCAAGAATCAGAATATCCGCATCCGCCTCAAGGCCTTTGATCATCGTCTAATCGATCAGTCCGCTCGTGAGATCGTGGAAACAGCAAAGCGCACGGGCGCCCAGGTCAAGGGCCCGATTCCCCTGCCGACCAAGAAAGAGCGCTTTACTGTGCTGATTTCTCCGCATGTGAATAAAGATGCGCGCGATCAGTATGAACTGCGTACGCATAAACGTCTGATGGATATTGTTGATCCCACAGACAAAACGGTAGATGCCCTGATGAAGCTGGATCTGGCCGCAGGCGTTGATGTTCAAATTCAGTTGCAATAAGCAGGCTGGAATTGAATCACGGGCGTTTAACTGGGAACGGGAGTTAAGAAAATGACGATGGGTGTAGTGGGTCGCAAAATTGGAATGACACGTATTTTCACAGATGAGGGTGTTTCCCTGCCTGTGACGGTCATCGAGGTGGAGCCCAACAAGGTGACGCAGGTTAAAACTGGCGAGACGGATGGCTATCGCGCCGTCCAGGTAACGACTGGCAATCGCAAAATCAAGCAGGTGACGAAACCCATGGCCGGGCATTTTGCCAAAGCCGGGGTGGAAGCCGGGCGCGGTCTCTGGGAGTTTCGGCTGGATGAGGGTGAAGGCGAAGATCTTGAACTCAAATCCGAGATCAAGGTGGATATGTTTGAAGCCGGCCAGAAAGTGGATGTGACCGGCACCAGTATTGGTAAAGGTTTTGCGGGGGCTGTCAAACGTCACCATTTCGCCATGCAGGATGCCACCCACGGTAACTCGCTGTCGCATCGTGCGCCGGGTTCCATCGGTCAATGCCAGACGCCGGGTCGCGTATTCAAAGGCAAGAAAATGGCCGGTCACATGGGCGCGGTGAAACGCACCAGCCAGAATCTTGAAGTGGTGCGCGTTGACGGTGAACGGAACCTGCTGCTGGTTAAAGGCGCGGTTCCTGGCAGCAAAGGCGGCAATGTAATTGTTCGTCCTGCGGTCAAGGCATAACGAGGATACGACGATGGAATTAGCATTAACAACCGCAACCGGCAAGGCTTCAAAGAAAACTGTCGATCTTTCCGAAGCCATTTTTACGGCCGATTTTAATGAAGATCTGGTGCATCAGGCCGTGACGTCCTACCTGGCAGGTGGCCGTTCCGGCACCCGGGCGCAGAAAACCCGCGCCGAAGTGCGGGGGGGTGGTAAAAAACCATGGCGTCAAAAGGGGACAGGGCGCGCGCGTTCTGGTACAATTCGCAGCCCGATTTGGCGCAGTGGTGGTGTAACCTTCGCGGCCAGGCCGCATGACTTCTCGAAAAAGTTGAACAAGAAGATGTATCGCGCGGCGATGCGATCTATTTTTTCCGAGCTGGCGCGCAATGAGCGTTTGATGGTGATTGACGATTTCAGGATGGAAACGCCAAAAACGAAAGAACTCTCGGCAAAGCTGGCAGCCCTGGGTGTGGATAAGGTGTTGCTGATTACTCATGATCTCAACGAAGCGCTCTTCCTGTCGGCGCGTAATTTATTCAAGGTTGGGATATGTGAAGTGGGTTATATCGACCCGGTCAGCCTTGTGCGCTTTGATAAGGTGCTGATGACCGTATCGGCAATCGAGAAGCTTGAGGAGTTACTGGTATGAGTCAGGAACGTTTGATGAATGTGTTGCTGGGGCCGCATGTTTCGGAGAAGAGCAGCCTTGTTGGCGATAGTCACAACCAGGTGGTGTTCAAGGTTGCAACGGATGCCAGCAAAACCGAGATCAGGCAGGCGGTAGAATTGATGTTCGAAGTTGACGTTGAGTCGGTACAGGTTACCAATGTGAAGGGCAAGACCAAGCGCACGCAGCGCGGGGCTGGTCGCCGCAAAGACTGGAAAAAAGCCTATATTCGCCTGAAAGAGGGCCAGGACATTAACTTCGTTGGTACGGAATAAAGGGTTACGGGAAATTAAAGATGGCAATCGTTAAATCAAAACCGACTTCGGCGGGACGCCGCTTTGTAGTGAATGTCGTCAATCCGGGCCTGCACAAGGGTGAGCCCTATGCACCGCTGCTGGAAAAGAAATCCAGAACGGGCGGGCGCAATAACAAGGGTCGGATCACCACTCGCCATAAAGGCGGTGGTCATAAGCAGCATTATCGCGTTATCGACTTTAAGCGCAACAAAGATTCTGTTCCCTGTACGGTAGAACGTCTGGAATATGATCCGAACCGCAGCCCGTTTATCGCCCTGCTGTTGTTTGCCGACGGTGAGCGCCGTTATATTCTTGCGCCGCAGGGTGTCAAGGTGGGCGACAGCCTGGTTTCCGGGCAGGATGCGCCTATCAAGGTCGGTAACTGTCTGCCGTTGCGTAATATTCCGGTGGGCACTATCGTTCACGCGGTTGAATTGAAACCCGGCAAGGGTGCGCAAATAGCGCGCAGTGCAGGTACTTCCGTGCAACTTATTGCGCGCGAAGGAACCCATGCTACCCTGCGTCTGCGTTCAGGTGAAATGCGCAAGGTGCTCTCTGACTGCCGCGCCACGATTGGCTCAGTCAGTAATTCGGAGCACAACCTGCGCAAACTGGGCAAGGCTGGCGCGACGCGCTGGCGCGGCGTGCGCCCGACCGTTCGTGGGGTTGCCATGAACCCGGTTGATCATCCGCATGGAGGGGGTGAAGGCCGTACTTCGGGCGGCCGTCACCCGGTGACGCCCTGGGGTGTGCCCACCAAGGGTTACAAGACCCGCAAGAACAAACGTACTGATAACATGATCGTACGCCGCCGTAACAAGAAATAATTTTATTTGAATTAACTGACAGCGAGTAAATAACCGTGCCACGTTCTATTAGAAAAGGACCCTTTGTTGACTTGCACCTTGTTAAAAAGGTGAAGACTGCTATTGACACCCACTCGAAGAGGCCCATCAAAACATGGTCGCGCCGTTCGATGATTATTCCTGACATGATCGGTCTTACCATCGCGGTGCATAATGGAAGGCAGCATGTGCCTGTGCTGATTTCAGAGAACATGATTGGCCACAAGCTGGGTGAATTTGCTCCCACGCGTACGTTTCGCGGCCATATCGCTGACAAGAGATCGAGGTAAGCAGGATAATGGAAGTTGAAGCAAAATTGAGACATGCACGGATTTCCGCGCAGAAAGGTCGCCTTGTCGCCGACCAGATTCGTGGCCTTCCCGTTGAAGATGCATTGCAAACGCTGACATTCAGTCCTAAAAAGGCCGCCGCCATTATCAGGAAAGTGCTGGAGTCCGCGATAGCGAATGCCGAGCATAATGAAGGCGCAGACATTGATGAGCTGAAAGTCGAGCGCGTTTTCGTTGATGAAGGACCGACCCTGAAACGCTGGAGAGCCCGCGCCAAAGGTTCAGTTAACCATATTTTTAAACGTACGAGTCACATTACCGTGACCGTTGCGGAAAGATAAGAGAGCGATTATGGGTCAAAAAGTACATCCCACAGGTATTCGCCTTGGCATCGTCAAGGACTGGACTTCCAAGTGGTACGCCAATTCCAAAGACTACGCGGATATGTTGAACGCCGATCTTGAAGCGCGCGCTTTTATTAAAAAGAAGCTTGCACACGCATCGGTGAGCCGTATCCAGATTGAGCGTACCGCCGGTAACGCCACTATTGCCATCCATACCGCACGTCCCGGCCTGGTCATTGGCAAAAAAGGTGAAGATATTGAACGCCTGCGCAGAGAAGTGACCAGAATGATGGGCCTGGCCCATGTGCGTATGAACATCGAAGAAATTCGCAAACCCGAACTGGATGCCACCCTGGTCTCCGAGAGTGTTGCACAGCAGTTGGAACGCCGGATTATGTTCCGCCGGGCGATGAAACGTGCGGTGCAGAACAGTATGCGGCTGGGCGCGCAGGGGATTCGTATTAATGTTGCCGGACGGCTGAATGGTGCGGAAATCGCGCGCACGGAATGGTACCGTGAAGGCCGCGTGCCGTTGCATACCCTGCGTGCGGATATTGATTATGGTTTTGCCGAAGCGAAAACAACTTACGGCATCATCGGAGTGAAGGTCTGGATCTTCAAGGGTGAAGTTATCGGCGCGAAAGAAGAAGCCGAAATTGAATCCGCGAAGGCTGCCGCCGGTTAACTGGAGTTTAAAGCATGCTGCAGCCAAAACGTACAAAATTTCGTAAACAGCAAAAGGGTCGCAACCGCGGCCTGGCCAACCGCGCCAACAAGGTCAGTTTTGGTGAGTTTGGTCTGAAATCAACCGGCCGTGGAAGAATTACCGCGCGCCAGATTGAAGCCGCACGCCGGGCAATGACCCGCCACATCAAGCGTGGGGGCAAAATCTGGATCCGTATTTTCCCGGATAAGCCGATTTCCAAAAAACCGCTGGAAGTTCGTCAGGGTAAAGGCAAGGGCAATGTCGAATACTGGATCGCCCAGATTCAGCCTGGCCGTATGCTCTATGAAATGGAAGGTGTGACAGAAGAAATTGCACGCGAAGCCTTCCGTCTGGCAGCCGCCAAGTTGCCGATTAAAACCACTTTTGTCAGCCGGACGGTACTCTAAATGAATGCGACAGAATTACGTGAGAAAACAGCGGAAGAACTCAATATAGAATTGCTGGGTTTGACGCGTGAACAGTTTAATCTGCGGATGCAAAAAGCAACTGGCCAGATGGCCCGCCCGCATCAGATGAAAACTGTGCGCCGTAGTATCGCGCGTGTTAAAACCGTCCTGAACGAAAAAGCAGGTAAAGCAGAATGAGTGAAGAAACAAAAGTTCAGCGCACAGTCGCAGGCCGCGTTGTCAGCAATAAAATGGAAAAGTCGATTACGGTTCTGGTTGAACGCAAAGTCAAGCATCCTGTTTACGGAAAATATGTCAAACGTTCAAGCAAGTTGTTTGCGCATGATGCAGAGAATGAATGCCACGAAGGTGATCTGGTTATAGTCAGTTCCTGTCGTCCACTTTCCAAAAACAAATGCTGGAAACTGGAAAAGATCGTTGAACGGGCGCCCGTCATTTAAAGCGTACCGGTATTTAATAGAGAAAATTACAGGATTTAGCGGAGTCACTCATGATCCAGATGCAAACAACTCTCGAGGTCGCCGACAACAGCGGTGCGCGTCGGGTACAGTGTATTAAAGTGTTAGGGGGTTCAAAACGCCGTTACGCAAGAATAGGCGATGTGATCAAGGTGAGCGTCAAGGAAGCTATTCCCCGCGGAAAAGCAAAGAAGGGTGAAGTCTTCAATGCGGTGGTGGTGCGTACCCGTAAGGGTGTGCGTCGTCCGAACGGTTCGGTTATTCGCTTTGACAGCAATGCGGCTGTTTTACTGAATGCACAGTTGCAGCCTATCGGTACGCGCATTTTTGGACCGGTTACCCGCGAATTGCGTACCGAAAATTTTATGAAAATTATTTCACTGGCGCCGGAAGTACTCTGAGCAACAGTAGCTTGAGAATAGTGTGATACAAGGTAGAGAGCGCCATGAACAAGATTAAAAAAGGTGATGATGTGATTGTCATCGCAGGAAAAGACAAAGGCAAGCGTGGCACGGTCACCCGTGTGGTAACGGATAGCGCCCGCGTTTTTGTTGAAAATGTAAATGTAGTCAAAAAACACCAAAAGCCGAATCCTGCTGCCGGGGTGTCCGGTGGAATCGTTGAGAAGGAGATGCCGCTGGATGTTTCTAACATCGCCATTTTCAATCCTTCAACAGGTAAAGCTGACAGGCTGGGTTTCAAGTTTCTTGAAGACGGGCGTAAAGTGCGTTTCTTTAAGTCGAATGGTGAAGTGCTTGACGCTTGAGAAACGGTATATTCGGACAGATTATTCAGGTTATAGATAATGGTACGCTTACAAGGTTTTTATAAAGATACAGTCGTCGACAAACTGAAGCAGCAGTTTGCATACAAAAGTGTAATGGAAGTTCCTCACATTACCAAGATCACTCTTAATATGGGTGTTGGCGAGGCGTTGACAGACAAGAAAGTTCTGGAACATGCGGTTTCGGATATGGCCACTATTGCCGGTCAGAAACCGATTATTACCAAGGCGCGTAAATCGATTGCCGGTTTCAAAGTACGTGAGGACTGGCCGATTGGTTGCAAAGTAACCTTGCGGCGTGAACGGATGTACGAATTTCTTGATCGTCTGATCAACATTGCTATTCCCCGTATCCGTGATTTCCGTGGCCTGAATGCGAAATCATTCGATGGCCGGGGTAATTACAGCATGGGAGTGCGGGAACAGATTATTTTTCCGGAAATTGACTACGATAAAATTGATGCATTGCGTGGGCTGGATATCACGATTACCACGACGGCAAAAAACGATGAGGAGGGGCGCGCATTATTGGCTGCCTTCAACTTCCCTCTGAAGACAGCAAAAGGCGCGGGAGAGTAAGATGGCCAAATCCAGTATGAAAGCACGCGAACTAAAACGATTTAATACCGTAAAAAAATATGAAGCAAAACGTAAAGAGCTAAAAGCGATTATTAAAGATACGGAAATTGCTTATGAGGAACGTTTCGAAGCGCAACAGCAGTTACAGAAACTGCCGCGCAATGCAAGCCCCGTGCGGATGCAGCGCCGCTGCCGTATAACGGGTCGCCCACATGCAGTTTATCGCAAGTTCGGTCTTTGCCGTAATAAACTGCGCGAAGCTACGATGCGTGGTGATGTGCCGGGTGTACGCAAGGCCAGTTGGTAAGTGGCGGGAGAAAATAAATTATGAGTATGACAGATCCTATTGCAGATATGCTGACCCGAATCCGAAATGCACTCGCTGCCGGAAAGGAAAACGTGACGATGCCTTTTTCCAAACAGAAACAGGCGATTGCTGACTTACTGCAAGCCGAGGGCTACATCTCGGCGAGTTCAAAGTTAGAAAATGACGGTAAGCCCATTCTGACGGTTGAGTTGAAGTACTATAATGGCAAGGCCGTTATTGACAAGATTAAACGGGTTAGTCGTCCAGGTTTGCGCATTTACAAGGGTAAGGACGAGCTGCCCAATGTGATGGCTGGTCTGGGTATTGCGATTATCTCAACTTCAAACGGTCTAATGACGGATCGCGCTGCACGCAAGACAGGTTGCGGCGGTGAAGTACTGTGTTACGTACAGTAAGGGTAGGCAGATAATGGCAAGATTAAATCCGATTACACTGCCCAAGGGTGTTGAAGTCTCCATCCAGGAGCAGGTTGTCACCATAAAAGGTGGCAAGGGAACGCTGGCGCACAAGGTACATGCGTCTGTTGAAGTATCCGCGGTAGATAATGTGCTGACATTGGTGGCGCGTGAAGGCCATGTTGGCGCCCTGGCCCAGAGCGGTACCGCGCAGGCGCTGATTAATAATATGGTGGTGGGTGTCAGCAAAGGTTTCGAGAGGAAATTACAGTTGGTCGGAGTGGGTTATCGTGCTCAGGCCCAGGGTGGCAAGTTGAACCTGACGCTGGGGTTCTCTCACCCGATTGATTATGAACTGCCGGAAGGTGTGAGTGTTGAAACACCTAGTCAGACCGAGGTCGTGCTAAAAGGCATAGACAAACAGCGCGTTGGTCAGGCGGCGGCAGAAATACGCGCATTTCGTCCACCGGAGCCTTATAAGGGCAAGGGTGTAAAATATGCGGATGAACACATTGTTCGCAAAGAAGCGAAAAAGAAGTAAGGCAGGTATAAGAAAATGGATAAAAAAAGCAGTCGTTTACGCCGGGCTCGCCGGACTCGCGCCAAGATTCGTGAACTGGCCGTACCACGGCTGAGCGTTTTTCGCACTTCAAAACATATTTATGCGCAGATTATCGCTGCCAATGGTGGTGAGGTTATTACCAGCGCCTCGACGGTGCAGACGGACATCAGATCCTCTGTTAAATATACCGGCAATGCAGAAGCCGCCGCCCTGGTTGGTAAGACGATAGCCGAAAAAGCGAAATCTGCCGGTATTGAATCTGTTGCCTTTGATCGTTCGGGTTTCAGATACCACGGCCGGGTAAAGGCTCTGGCGGATGCGGCGCGCGAAGCCGGTTTGAAAATTTAAACCCGGAATAAAACTGGAATAAGGTTAAATACAATGGCTGGATTTGATAAAGAGCAGAACAGCGATGGCTTGCAGGAGCGTCTGGTAGGTATTCGCCGCGTCGCAAAGGTGGTGAAAGGTGGCCGGGTTTTCGGTTTCTCCGCACTGACGGTGGTGGGTGACGGCAATGGCAGTGTCGGTTACGGTCGCGGTAAAGCGCGTGAAGTGCCTATTGCGATACAGAAGGCCATGGAAAATGCGCGTAAAAATATGTGCAAAGTGGCCTTGAAAGAAGGCACCCTGCAATATCCGATTACCTCAGAAGTGGGGGCAGCCAAGGTCTACATGCAGCCCGCATCGGATGGTACGGGGGTTATTGCCGGGGGGCCTATGCGTGCGGTGTTCGACGTGGTGGGTGTGCGCAACGTGTTGGCTAAATGTATCGGCACGAATAACCCCATCAACGTGGTGCGTGCGACGATTGAGGGCCTGAGCAATATGGCCTCACCTGATAGCGTTGCTGCGAAGCGCGGTAAATCGCTTGGAGACATTCTGGAATAACGTCATGGCAGAAAAAGGCAAAATCAAGATAACGCTGGTTCGCAGCATGACTGGAAGACTGGCTTCACATAAAGCCTGTCTGACCGGACTGGGTTTGCGCCGCATCAATCATGTTGTTGAAGTCGAAGATACCCCCTGCACGCGAGGCATGATCAACAAGGTTAATTACATGGTTAAGGTTGTTGAGGAGAATTGAATATGTATTTGAATACATTAAAACCTGCTGAAGGCGCAAAGCAAAATCGCAAGCGCGTTGGCCGGGGCATCGGCTCGGGTTTCGGTAAGACTTGTGGCCGTGGCCACAAGGGCCAGAAGTCGCGTTCCGGCGGCTATCACAAAGTGGGTTTCGAAGGCGGGCAGATGCCACTACAGCGCCGGGTGCCGAAAGTAGGTTTCAGTTCACGTATCGGCCGTGTCAGCGATGAAATACGCCTGCATGAACTCAATAACCTGGATGCAGACGTTATTGATCTGGCGGTCTTGAGAAAGGCCAATCTGATCGGTAAGAACGTCCTGCATGTGAAAGTTATGCTTTCCGGCAAAATCGAAAAAGCAGTGACCCTGAAAGGTATCCGTGTCAGTAAAGGGGCGCGTGCCGCGATTGAAGCGGCCGGCGGAAAGGCGGAAGACTAAGATTATGGCGAACAAACAGGCAAAGGTGGCAGCGGGCGGAAAATTCACCGAGTTAAAACAGCGCGCCCTGTTCGTTCTGGGTGCATTGCTTGTTTTTCGGATCGGGTCTTATATTACCGTTCCGGGGATTGATCCTGATACGCTTGCGCGGCTGTTTGCACAGCAGAGCGGCACGATCATGGCCATGTTCAACATGTTCTCCGGTGGTGCCCTGTCTCGGCTCTCGCTGTTTGCACTGGGTATCATGCCGTATATTTCAGCTTCGATTATTATCCAGTTGCTGACCAAGGTACACCCCAAGCTGGAACAGTTGAGCAAGGAAGGGGAGGCGGGCAAGCGCAAGATCACCCAGTACACGCGTTTTTCCACACTGGGACTGGCGATTTTTCAGGCGCTGGGGGTGGCGGTAGCACTCTCCCGTCAGCAGGGTCTGGTGATTATCGATCACAATACCTTCTATTTGACTACGGTGGTGACACTGGTTACCGGGACGATGTTCCTGATGTGGCTGGGTGAGCAGATTACCGAACGGGGTATTGGCAACGGCATCTCGATGATCATATTCGCGGGCATTGTGGCCGGTCTGCCACGGGCGATTGCCGGAACCCTGGAACTGGGGCGTACGGGTGAATTGAGCTATGGCTTTATTCTGGTGCTGTTTTTGCTGGCGCTGGCGGTCACGGCCTTTGTGATTTTTATGGAGCGGGGTCAGAGACGGATTACGGTCAATTACGCCAAGCGCCAGCAGGGCCGGAAGATGTATGGTGCCCAGACCAGCCATCTGCCACTGAAAATTAACATGGCCGGTGTTATTCCGCCGATTTTCGCCTCTAGCATCATTCTCTTTCCGGCAACCCTTGCGGGCTGGTTTGGGGGGAGTGAGGGTGGCGCGATGAGCTGGTTACAGAACGTGACGACCATGCTATCACCCGGACAGCCACTCTACGTGCTGTTATATGCCTCGGCCATTATATTTTTCTGTTTTTTCTATACGGCCCTGATGTTCAATCCGAAGGAAACGGCGGACAATCTTAAGCGTTCCGGCGCTTTTGTGCCGGGAATTCGTCCCGGTGAACAGACCGCAAAGTATATTGACACCATTCTGGGTCGCCTTACCCTGGTGGGGGCGGTTTATATTACGGCCGTTTGTTTGTTGCCTGAATTTTTGATTGTTTACTGGAATGTCCCCTTTTATTTTGGGGGGACTTCACTGCTGATTATTGTCGTCGTGGTGATGGATTTTATGGCGCAGGTCCAGGCGCACCTGATGTCGCACCAGTACGAAGGTTTGATGAAAAAATCTAATCTCAAAGGTTCCGGTAGCGGTTTGTTGAGTTAGGCGAATATAAATTTTAGTTTGGAGAAGAGCCATGAAAGTACGTGCATCGGTAAAAAAATTGTGCCGTAACTGTAAAGTGATTAAACGCAAAGGTGTTGTGCGAGTCATTTGTACGGATCCGCGCCACAAACAGCGTCAGGGCTAATATTCCAGGAAACCACGGTTTCTGAGAGTGATTTACCCTACAGGCTTGCACGGGGTAGATTTTGCGCGTAAACTTGCGCGTTTTCGCGTGTTCCCTGTAATACAGTTTCGAGTTACAAGTAATCTTTAGGAGTGGTTAGATGGCCCGTATCGCTGGTATTAACATACCTGACAACAAGCATGCAGAAATTGCTCTGACAGCGATTTATGGCATCGGCCGGACACGTGCAAGACAGATCTGTACGGAAGCCGGTGTGAATCCGGGCAGCAAAGTGGGCCAACTGGCCGAAGTCGATGTAGAGTCCCTGCGCACCGAAGTGAGCAAGCTTACCGTCGAGGGCGACTTGCGTCGTGAAGTCTCCATGAATATCAAGCGTCTCATGGATCTTGGCACCTATCGCGGCATTCGTCACCGCCGCGGTTTGCCTCTCCGTGGTCAGCGTACCCGCACCAATGCACGTACCCGTAAAGGTCCGCGTAAACCCATTAAACGTTAAGCACATATTCAGGTTTTAAAAAATGGCAGCCAAGTCAGGTCGTACACGTAAGAAGATTAAAAGAGATATCGCCGACGGTATCGCACACATACATGCCTCATTCAATAATACCATCGTCACCATTACTGATCGCCAGGGTAATGCCCTGTGCTGGGCCACGTCAGGGGGATCCGGTTTTCGGGGTTCTCGCAAAAGTACCCCGTTTGCCGCACAGGTTGCTGCGGAACATGTTGGTGCCGCAGCAAAGGAATTTGGAATGAAAAATCTTGAAGTGTGCGTCAAAGGGCCGGGGCCGGGACGCGAATCCGCAGTGCGTGCATTGAACGCCAAGGGTTTTAAAATCACCAATATTTCCGATGTGACGCCCATTCCACATAATGGTTGCCGCCCACCCAAGAAACGTCGTGTGTAAGCGGGAGAATCATTATGGCTAAGTATATTGGATCAAAATGCAGACAGTGCCGGCGAGAAGGCGAAAAACTCTTTCTGAAGGGTGAAAAATGTTATAGCGGTAAGTGTGCGATGGAAAACCGTGCCTTTCCTCCAGGCCAGCATGGGCAGCGTCGGGGGCGCGCCTCTGACTATGCCACTCAATTACGTGAAAAGCAGAAACTGCGCCGCATTTATGGGGTTCTCGAAAAACAGTTTCGCGCCTATTACAAAACGGCGGATCGTCTGAAAGGTTCAACCGGCGAAAACCTGTTACAACTGCTTGAATCCCGTTTGGATAATATTGTTTATCGTATGGGTTTCGGAGCTTCCCGCTCGGAAGCTCGGCAGTTGGTTCGGCATAATGCCATCATCGTCAATGGCGTAAAGATGAATATTCCTTCTGCCCAGATAAACGCGGGTGATGTGATTGCTATATCTGAATCCTCAACCAACCAGTTGCGTATTAAAGGCGCGCTGGATGCGGCTCAGCAACGTGGTTTTGTTGAATGGCTGGATGTAAATACCGGCAAGTTCGAAGGTGTGTTCAAGAATGTGCCTGATCGTAGTGATTTGCCGTCAGACATCAATGAACATCTGGTTGTGGAACTGTATTCCAAGTAATTACTATATTGGTTAGATCTGGTTTCCCTCGGGAGATCATTTAATATTTATTTTAACTCGAATAAACAACCCCACAACAAGTTTGCGGGGTATTAAGTTGTAGCATGCTGATGGGTTTCGCTTCGCTCTACCCATCCTACTGTTCTTCGCTGCAAGCAGCGGAGAATAACACCCAAAGAGATTTAATTTTAAGAGGCTAATTCATGCAGGGGTTTGTAGCGGAATTTTTAACACCTCGGATTGTTGATGTTCAACAAACGGATTCAACCCATGCCAGGATAACACTGGAGCCATTAGAACGTGGTTTTGGACATACACTCGGAAACGCCCTGCGTCGCATTCTGTTGTCATCTTTAGATGGCGCGGCCATTGTCGAAGCGGAGATCGAAGGTGTTCTGCATGAATACACGACTATTGAAGGTGTGCAGGAAGATGTCATTGATATACTTCTTAACCTGAAAGGTGTCGCCATGCTCATGGAAGGTGAGCCGGAAGCGAAGTTGACGCTGAATAAAAAAGGCGCCGGTGTTGTGACCGCCGGGGATATTATGCTGGATCATAATGTCGAGGTTATTAATCCGGATCACGTGATTGCCAACCTGACCGATGCGGGTGAGCTAAATATGACTCTGAAAGTCGTTAAAGGTCGAGGCTATGTTCCCGCCGCCGCACGACCGGCAGATGATTCGGAGGACCGCCCCATTGGACGCCTGCAACTGGATGCGAGCTTTAGCCCCATTCATCGGGTCGCTTATAATGTGGATAGCGCCCGTGTTGAGCAGCGCACGGATCTTGATAAACTGATCATCGATCTGGAAACTAACGGCACCATTGAGCCGGAGCAGGCTATTCGTAATGCGGCGACTATTTTACAGGATCAGCTGTACGCCTTCGTCGACCTGCGCGGCCGGGAAGAAGTTGAACCTGAAGAACAGGAACCCGATATCGATCCAGTATTGTTGCGCCCGGTGGATGATTTGGAGTTAACCGTGCGTTCCGCCAATTGTCTTAAAGCCGAACAGATTTTCCATATTGGCGATCTGATTCAGCGTACGGAAGTTGAATTATTGAAGACCCCGAATCTTGGTAAGAAGTCACTCACCGAGATTAAGGATGTACTGGCTACCCGAGGTTTGTCACTGGGGATGCGCCTGGAAAACTGGCCACCCGCAAGTCTGCAGGAAAGCCAGGACAGCTGATAGAATCCGGGCGGAAGATACTTCACCCTGATGTGTTATTTATTTATTAAGGTAAAGAACCATGCGTCACCGTAAAAGTGGTCGTAAATTTAATCGTAACAGCAGCCACCGTAAAGCGATGTTTCGTAACATGTCGGCTTCTCTGTTTGAACATGAGCTTATTCGCACGACGTTGGCCAAGGCCAAGGAATTGCGTGGCAAGGCCGAGCCTCTGATCACCCTGGCGAAAACTGACAGTGTCGCCAATCGCCGTCTGGCGTTTGACCGCCTGCGTGATCGTGGGATTGTCACCAAGTTGTTTGACGAACTGGGGCCACGTTACAAAGAACGTCCCGGTGGCTACTTACGAGTTCTCAAATGCGGATTCCGCCCGGGTGACAATGCGCCCATGGCCTATGTGGAGCTGGTTAATCGTCCTCTCGTGGCGGAGGAAGTCGAAGAAGGTGCCGCGGCATCCGCCTGAGACTCAGTGAATTAATATCAAACCGGGCTTATGCCCGGTTTTTTTTTGCCTGCAAAAAGGTCAGATTGGTCCAGACTGTTGAATCCAGAATTTTTGTTGTCCCCGGGCAATGAACGCACTAGACTTGAGTTTTGCTGAATTTACAACCGTTTTGAGGTTCGAACGAGGAGAGAGGGAGATGAGGATGAAGAAACTTGGGTGGCTCTTGCCGCTGTTGTTACTTAGCTCTATGCCAACTTCGGCTGAGGGGATTAAAAACCTCAATACCTATATCGGAGCCGGAGCCGGTATCACCAAGGACCATACACTGAGCAAACTTTATAATGAGACCGTCACCTCCGGCAAATTGTTTGCCGGTGTGGCCTACAATGCCTATAGCGGAATTGAAGCTTCCTATGTCTCTCTCGGCAGTTTTGCCAACAATCAGGTCAAGGAGAATGCCCTGGCATTTGATGTGGTTGCTTTCGTCCCCCTGACTGACAGCATCAGGTTGATCGTCAAGGGGGGCGTTTATTATTATAAACTGGATGTATCTTCTGTGGTGACACGGGACAATGATGTCACCTACGGCTTTGGTCTGAAGTACAACTTTAACTATCGCTCGGCGCTTCGTAGTGAATGGGAACGCTATAGAAACCTGGGGGGCAGTGATGTGGATATGTTTTCGATCAGTTACAGCTATCGTTTTGGCCGCCATTGAAAATAATTGATTAACAGGTATAACTCAACGGAGAGTTATTATGATCCTGCTTTTTACGGACTATGGTTGGCAGGGTGCCTATGCCGGTCAGATCAAGGCCGCGATATATAATAATTCAAAATCAGCATCGGTGATCGACCTGCAGCATGATGCACCCATATTCAATCCTCGCGCCTCAGCCTATTTGCTGGCTTCCCTGATTGAATTTCTTCCTCCTGAGGTGATCGTACTTGCCATCGTTGACCCTGGTGTGGGGAATGTTGCCCGGCGACCGTTAGTCATGAAAGCCGATGGACGCTACTATGTCGGTCCGGATAATGGTCTGTTCAATGTCATTGCAAAGCAGGCGAGGGTTGCAGAATTCTGGCGTATTGACTGGCAGCCGCCGGAGCTGACAAAAACGTTTCACGGACGTGATTTATTTGCACCGGTTGCCGCCATGCTGGATCTGGGTGGGAATCCTGAACTCACGCCCCTCTCGGCTGAGGATATTGGCTTTGCAGACTGGCCGCTAGAGCTGGCCGAAGTCATCTATGTGGATAATTTTGGCAATGTGATAACCGGCTTAAAAGGCGCGAGTGTGTCTTCGGATATGCGTATACATCTGGGCGAGCGCGAAGTGGGTTTCGCCGAAACCTTTTCCGCAGTGGGGGAAGGTGAAGGTCTCTGGCATATCAATGCCAATGGTCTGGTTGAAATCGCCGTTAACCAGGGCACCGCAGCGTTGGCCTATAATCTCAAAATCGGCGATCCGGTTTATATGTACCAGTCCTAGGATGATGGGTTTCGCTTTGCTCTACCCATCCTACACGGTGGCACTAAATAGTAGGATGGGTAGAGCGAAGCGAAACCCATCGGCACTCTATAACGTCATAAAAAATTCGCGTCCTCCGCGCTAAAACATACAGCCATCAGCTCGCCCGCTGTTTTTCCAGCAGTGGTTTAAGATAATGCCCGGTATGTGAGTCCGGATGTGCGGCGACCTCTTCCGGGGTGCCGGCACAAACAATCTCGCCACCCTTGTTTCCCCCCTCCGGCCCCAGGTCGATGATCCAGTCGGCGGTTTTAATGACATCCAGGTTGTGCTCGATGATAATGATGGTATTGCCGTGGTCGCGCAGCCGGTGTAACACCTGCAACAGTTGCTCAATGTCGTGGAAGTGCAGGCCGGTGGTCGGCTCATCCAGGATATAAAGCGTATTGCCGGTATCGCGTTTGGATAGTTCCCGGGCAAGTTTGATGCGCTGTGCTTCACCGCCGGACAGGGTGGTGGCGTTCTGCCCCAGGCGAATATAACTTAAGCCCACGTCCAGCAGCGTTTGTAATTTCCGCCGGATGGGCGGGATCGCATCAAAGAACGTCAAAGCATCCTCTACCGTCAGGTCCAGCACTTCATAGATGGTCCTGCCTTTGTATTTAATTTCCAGGGTTTCCCGGTTGTAGCGTTTGCTTTTGCATATATCGCAGGGCACGTAGATATCCGGCAGAAAATGCATTTCCACTTTAATGACCCCGTCGCCCTGACAGGCCTCACAGCGCCCGCCCTTGACGTTGAAACTGAAACGTCCGGGGGTGTAACCGCGAGCGCGGGCTTCCGGGGTACCGGCGAACAACTCGCGGATGGGGGTAAATAACTGAGTATAGGTGGCCGGGTTGGAGCGTGGCGTGCGACCGATCGGACTTTGATCGATGTCGACGACTTTGTCGAACTGATCCAGCCCGCTGATACTTTCACAGGGAGCGGGTTCGGTGCTGGCCTGGTTAATGTGTGCTGCCGCATGACGATAAAGCGTATCGTTAATCAGGGTGGACTTGCCGGATCCGGATACGCCGGTAATGGCGGTTATCAATCCCATCGGGATGTGTACATCCACCTGTTTCAGATTGTTAGCGCTGGCCTTATGGATACTCAGCATGCGATCGGAATTGCAGGGCGTGCGCTGTGGCGGTATGCGGATGATCTTCTTGCCGGAAAGATACTGACCGGTGAGGGAGGTCGGCGTGGCCATAATCTCAGCCGGCGTACCCTGAGCAATGATCCTGCCGCCGTGGATCCCTGCGCCAGGACCAATATCCACCACATGATCGGCGCTTAAAATCGCTTCTTCGTCATGTTCAACCACGATCACGGTATTCCCCAAATCGCGCAGGTAGGTGAGGGTGCTGAGCAGCCGGGCATTGTCGCGCTGATGCAGGCCGATGGAGGGTTCGTCCAGCACATACATGACGCCGACCAGGCCCGCGCCGATCTGGCTGGCGAGACGGATGCGTTGGGCTTCGCCACCGGAGAGGGTGTCAGCACCACGCTCCAGGGTCAGGTAGTCGAGTCCGACATTGACCAGAAATTCCAGACGCTGAATGATTTCCTTGACAATTTTTTTGGCAATCTCGCCGCGGTGACCGGGCAGGCGCAAGCTCTGGAAAAAGGCCTGTGCCGAATCGATGGGCAGGGCGCTGATCTGCGGCAGGGTGGCCTCGGCAATGAATACATGGCGTGCGGTGCGATTGAGTCGCGTCCCCTGGCAGTCCGGACAGGCCTGCTGGCTAAGATATTTAGCCAGTTCTTCACGTACCACGTTGGATTCGGTGTCGTGATAACGGCGTTGCATATTGTTGATGATGCCCTCGAAGGGTTGCAGCTTGCGGTATTCGCCGCCACGGTCATTAAAATAGGTGAACTCAATTTCTTCTTCACCGCTGCCATACAGGATCAGTGCCTTAATCTTTTCAGGCAGCGCCTCGAACGGCGTATCCATGTCAAAGTTATAGTGTTTCGATAGTGACAGCAGCAACTGAAAATAATAGACATTACGCCGATCCCAGCCGCGCACGGCGCCGCTGCTCAACCCCAGTTCGGGATGAGCCACTATCCGCGCCGGATCAAAGAACTGTTTGTTCCCCAGACCGTCACAGCTCGGGCAAGCGCCAGCCGGATTGTTGAAGGAAAACAGGCGCGGCTCCAGTTCGTTAAGGGAGTAACCGCAGTCCGGGCAGGCGTAGCGCGCCGAGAAAATAAGATCCTTTTTTCCCTTGCGGCTTTCATCTTCCTGATTGCTTTGTGCCTCCTGTGCCTCGTCCATGAAGGCGATACGCGCCACGCCGTCAGTAAGATTGAGCGTGGTTTCAAAGGAATCGGCCAGCCGGCTCTGAATATCTTCGCGCACCTTGAAGCGATCCACGACCACCTCAATCGTATGTTTGCGGTGCAGATCCAGTTTGGGCACCTGATCCAGCTCATAAACCTGGCCATCGATACGGGCGCGAATATAGCCTTCGGCGCGCAGTCGTTCGATAAGCTGTTCGTGTTCGCCTTTGCGGTTTTCGATGAGGGGCCCCAGCAGCATCAATTTACTACCCTCAGGCAGGGCCAGTACATGATCGACCATTTGGCTGACGGTCTGAGCATTCAGGGGCAGATCGTGATCCGGGCAACGCGGTTCTCCGGCGCGGGCGAACAGCAGGCGCAGGTAGTCGTAGATCTCAGTAATAGTGCCCACCGTGGAACGTGGGTTGTGGGAGGTGGATTTCTGTTCGATGGAAATGGCGGGCGACAACCCCTCGATATGATCCACATCGGGTTTTTCCATTACCGAGAGGAATTGCCGGGCATAGGCCGAGAGCGATTCGACGTAGCGGCGCTGACCCTCAGCGTAAATAGTGTCAAAGGCCAGCGACGATTTGCCTGAGCCTGACAGGCCGGTGATCACAATGAGCTTGTCTCGTGGGAGGCTCAGATCAATATTTTGCAGGTTGTGGGTGCGTGCCCCGCGAATGTGTATAGCGTCCATCTTTGATTCTTTGTTAACAACGAACCTGCTAATATACGCTGCCTGTCACCTGGCAGCCAAAGCAATTTTGATTTCCACAAGAATTTCCTGAAAAGGAAACCCTTTCTACACGGCAAGTTGTTGGTTCAGAAAAAATGTTAAATAAAACTCACGGTATCCAGTCCGAAAACATGACCCCGCGTGAGCGTCATATAGCCATGTCACTGGCGGGGATATTTTCCTCGCGCATGCTGGGATTATTCATGATCCTGCCGGTGTTTACCCTCTATACCCATGAACTGACAGGCTCTACTCTGTTTTTGGCAGGCGTTGCCATGGGTATTTACGGCCTGACCCAGGCACTGTTTCAGATTCCGCTGGGCATGTTATCTGATCGCATTGGCCGCAAGCCGGTGATTATTGGCGGTCTGTTGGTATTTGCCGCCGGCAGCGTACTGGCGGCATTGTCGACAAGCATCGATGGTGTGATTGCCGGGCGAGCCCTGCAGGGGACGGGGGCGATTGCCAGCGCAGTCATAGCACTGGCAGCGGATTTGACCCGCGAAGAACACCGGGTCAAGGTGATGGCTCTGATTGGTATCAGTATCGGTATTTCCTTTGCCGTAGCCATGGTGGTGGGGCCGCTACTGCACGGCTGGTTCGGTGTGCCGGGTATTTTCTGGACCACCGCGCTGCTGGCGCTGGGCGGTATTATTCTGGTTCGTTTTGCCGTTCCCAGCCCGACTGTCAGCGCGTTTCATCGAGACACGGGCATTGAGCCCAGCTGGTTTCTGAAAGCGCTACGTGATCCCCAGTTGCTGCGCGTGGATGCGGGAATTTTCATGTTGCACCTCAATTTGATGGCCTCATTTATCGTTATTCCCCGCATTCTGGAGCACGGCCTGGGGATTCCCGGCGGCCATCACTGGGAGATATACCTGCCCGTGATGGGGGTGGCGATGGTGGCTATCGTACCCTTTATCATCATTGCCGAGAAAAAGCACAAGATTAAGCAAATTATGGTTGGTGCCATTGGCACACTGATTATAGCGGAATGGGGCATGAGCAGGTTGGATGGTAGTGTGAGCGGAATGGTGGCGATGCTGTTGTTGTTTTTCACCGCCTTTAATCTTCTGGAGGCCACACTGCCGTCCCTGATCGCCAAACTGGCACCGGCGGCGCATAAGGGAACAGCGATGGGTGTATATACAACTTCCCAGTTCCTGGGTGTATTTGCAGGTGGCCTGAGCGGCGGCTGGCTGAGCGATCATGTGAGCAACGAGGCTGTTTTCATGTTTAATGGCAGCGTTGTTCTGATCTGGCTGTTACTGGCTGCGACCATGAAAAATCCGCGCTATTTCAGTTCCCAGCTATTGAATGTGGGTCCCATCACGGAATCTGCGGCACAGAAGTTGGCGCTGGAGTTGGAGGCTGTGCGTGGTGTCGAAGAGGCTATGATTATTGCCGAGGATGGCGTAGCCTATCTTAAGGTGGATAAAGCGAATCTGGACATGGATGCGCTGTACGCTTTTTCCCGAACAGAAGAGTAAAATTACTTTATGAATCAACAAAATAGATAGAAATTACAGGAGAATATTATGGCACGGGGAGTAAACAAAGTTATCTTGATTGGCAATCTGGGGAAGGATCCTGAGGTAAAGTATGCCGCAAATGGTAATGCCGTTGCCAATATTACGCTTGCGACCAGTGAATCCTGGAAAGACAAGAATACCGGTGAGCAGGTCGAAAAAACCGAATGGCACCGGGTGGTATTTTTCCGCCGCCTGGCTGAGGTTGCTGGTGAATACCTGAAAAAAGGCTCCAAGGTCTATATCGAAGGCAAGCTGCAAACGCGTAAATGGCAGGATCAAAATGGGCAGGATCGTTACACCACCGAGATCGTCGCCAATGAAATGCAGATGCTGGATTCACGCGGCGGCAGCACCAGTTTCGATCAGAGTTACAACCAGAGCGCAGCGCCAGCCCAGTCTCAATCCCAGTCCGCCCCTCAGCAGCAAACGCCGGCCCCGGCCGGGGATTTTGATGATGATATTCCGTTCTGATTCCGGGTGGAACTAAAGAATATAAAAAAGCCCCTGTTATCAGGGGCTTTTTTATGAGAGGTAAAGCATGGCCTGAATGTGTAAAATCCCAGAATATGTATTAAAGTGTATAATTGAATACCAGAATAACCGGAGCCGCCTATGCATGCTACCTTGCCCCTGCTGAAAGAAACTGATTTTCCTACTATCCGGCGCAGCCGGCTGGAAATCCTGCAGGTCAATCTCGGCTATGTCTGCAATCAGCAATGCCTGCATTGCCATGTTAATGCCGGGCCGAAACGCTGGGAGAGCATGTCGCTTAAAAATATCGAGCAGGTGCTGGACTTCATGGATAAGTCGGTACTGGGTAAACTGGATCTGACCGGCGGTGCGCCGGAGTTGAATCCGCATTTCCGCTATCTGGTCGAGCAGGCCCGAGCGCGCGAGGTGCATGTCATGGATCGTTGTAACCTGAGTATCCTGCTGGAGCCAGGACAGGAAGATCTGGCGACCTTTTTGGCGCAACAGCGGGTCGAGATTGTGGCGTCACTGCCCTGTTACCTGAAGGAAAACGTAGATGGCCAGCGGGGCAAGGGTGTCTATGAGGCCAGCATGAAAGGTCTCAAAAAACTCAATGCCCTGGGTTATGGGCAGGCGGGTTCCGGTCTGTTGCTGAATCTGGTGTACAACCCCACCGGGCCGTTTTTGCCACCGCCGCAGAACCAGCTTGAAACGGATTATAAACGGGAACTGAAAAACCGTTTCGGGATTCAGTTTAACGGTTTGTTTACCCTCGCTAATATGCCTATTCAGCGTTTTGGCAGCATGCTGATTTCCAAAGGCGGTTTTGATGAATACATGAACCTGCTGAAGGCGGCGCATCTGGATGATAACCTGCAGACGGTCATGTGCCGCAATCTGATCAGTATTGACTGGCAGGGGTACGTCTATGATTGTGACTTCAACCAGATGCTGGATTTACCGCTGCGATCTTCAGGAAAATCGCGCCAGCATTTGCGCGAGCTGAATCATGCTCAACTGAACGGTTTGCCGATTGTGGTGGCGGATCACTGCTATGGTTGCACTGCGGGTCAGGGCAGCAGTTGTGGAGGGGCGCTGACGGCTTGAGATCCCGGTAGTGGGTAAGCCTAAATAGCTGTTCCGAATACCCGTACACTTGTGAATTTTCACGTTCGTGGTGAG
>CAZQVV010000035.1:0-22859 GCA_964596835.1 uncultured Thiohalophilus sp.
TTCGTCCTGAGCCTGTCGAAGGAAGCCTGTCGAAGGAAGCCTGTCGAAGGAAGCTCATCGAAGAACTCAGAACTTCACCACGAACGTGGAAATTCACAAGTGATCCGGCATTCGGAATAACAATTTAGTAGCCCACTCATCAATGATGGAAGCCTTCGCTCGGCGCCTTGGGCTGCAAGGGTGGCGCTGTTTCGAGTTCGTCCACCACCTTGACGATATCCGCGATCAGCATATCGGCCATATCACGTGAAAAACCTTCGCGCACCACGATGCGCAAGACCGCAATCTCAGTGGCATCAGGTGGCATGGTGTACGCAGGCACCTGCCAGCCACGGATACGCAAGCGCTCGGAGACATCGTAGACCGAGTAGCGCGAAGCCTCTTTGAGGCGAAAGGCAAACACGGGAATACTGCTGCCGTCACTCAGCAGTTCGAAGGGGCCAAGATCGGCAATACGCCCGGAGAGATGGGTAGCGGTGTCGCGCAAGGTGGAGATAATACGAGTGTAGCCCTTACGTCCAAGACGCAGAAAATTGTAATACTGTCCAATAATCTGATTTCCGGGGCGAGAGAAGTTAAGGGTGAAGGTGGGCATATCCCCTCCCAGGTAGTTGACGTGAAAGATCAACTCCTCGGGCAAGTGCTGACGGTCACGCCACACCGCCCAGCCGACACCGGGGTAAACCAGGCCGTATTTGTGACCGGATACGTTGATAGAAACAACATTCGGCAGACGGAAATCCCAGCGCAGTTGCGGATGAATGAAGGGGGCGACAAAGCCCCCGCTGGCCGCGTCGATGTGCAGAGGCACCGCCAGACCCTGCGCGGCATTATGGCGCACAACGGCGTCATGGATAGCCTCGATCGGTTCAAACTCGCCGGTAAAGGTGGTGCCCAGGATAGCGATCACCCCGATAGTGTTTTCGTCGATACGCGCCGTGACCTCTTCGGGTTCAATGACGTAACGTCCCTCGCGCATCGGAATGTAGCGCGGTTCGACCTCCCAGTAGCGGCAGAACTTTTCCCATACCACCTGCACATTGGCGCCGAGAATCAAATTGGGTTGACCGGCAGGCTGACCGGCGGCCTCCCGACGCTTGCGCCAGTTCCACTTCATCGCCATACCGGCGAGCATCACCGCCTCACTGGAACCCAGCGTGGATACACCCACCGCCTCTGCCTCTTCAGGTGCGTTGAACAGACGCGCCACCATATTCACACAGCGTGTCTCGACCTCCGCCGTCTGTGGATATTCATCCTTGTCGATCATATTTTTGTCGAACGTTTCGGCCATGAGCCGCTCAGCTTCGGGTTCCATCCAGGTGGTCACGAAGGTAGCAAGGTTAAGACGCGCATTACCGTCGAGCATTAACTCATCGTGGATCAGACGGTAAGCCATTTCGGGTGGCATCTCACCCTCGGGCAGCGTGTACCGGGGCACTGGTTCAGTCATGGCGCGCGAACCATAGGCGGGGCTGAGTGCAAAATCAGGAAGCAGTTTTTTCACCATAGTGATTACTCCGTGTCGGTGGCCCACTCGGGGCGACGCCAGTGATATAGTAACTGTGGCGCGGCCAGCATCGCCGCGAGAATGACAAGCATCGCCAGCGCATAAGGGACGGCAGCCATATCCGTACCCGGTGGCAGAAAACCAATCAGGAAACAGGCAAAGGTGGTGACAAAACCGGTGCCCGCGACCAACCACAGTCCCCAGTGACGCCCGCCGGGAATTCGGTAGGGTCGCGCTGTGCCGGCGTGCGTATAACGCAGGCGAATCGCAGTAGCAAACAGCATCAGATACATGACAGCATAGAGGATGACGGCCGCCGAGGTGAGCAACAGAAAAGCGCTATCCACGGAGGGTACGACAAGAAACACCAGCGCCACCCCACTCATCAGGCCTGCCTGCACCATTAAGAGGTTGCGCGGCACACCCTGGGCATTCGTTGCCTGTAGTACGGGTGGCAAGTTACCGGCACGCCCGGCTGCCCACAGCCCCTTGACCGGACCTACCACCCAGGTACTCACCTGCCCCGCTGCACCCAGTGCGACCAGCAGCGCAACAGGCGGCAGCAACCCGCCCAGATGCCAGGTGTTGAGCAATACCTGTAACGCCTGCACCGTGCCGGAAACCAGATCCAGTTGAGCCGCAGGCAAGACCGCCGCCACCGCCAGACCGCCGAGCAATGTCAGCCCGAAACCGAGCACAGCGGCGGAGAACACGGCAAGAGGATAGTTACGCCGCACATTGCGCACTTCCCGGGCATGACTGGCTGAGACCTCGATACCGACCACACCGAAAATAAAACTCAGAAACAACACCAGGCTCTGCCTGCCACCCTCCAGCGGCAACCAGTTGTTCGCGGTCATCGACAGGTTTAAATGTAGCGGATAACCCTGGACACCATAGCACAGCGCCAGACCAATCAGCAACGCCGCTGGCAATAGCACGCCAGCCCCGAGGCACACGCTTGAGATCAAACCGGAAGCGCGCATACCACGAAGATTCAACAGTGTAGCCATCCAGTACACCACAAGAATCACCGTGACAATAAAGATGCGCGAGCCAGCCAGTGCCGGGTTGATCGCGTAAGCCAGGCTCGCGGCCACGTAAGACAGAATCGAGGTGATCCCGAACAGACTTTGCACCCACTGCAACCACACTGCGGTGAGTCCCCAACGCGTGCCGAAGGCCTCCTCAACCCAGTGGAAAACACCGTTCTTCGGCCAGGCGGTGGCGAGTTCCGCCGACACCAGTGCGATGGGAACGAGAAAGGCAAACACCGTGATGGTATTGAAAAACACCATCCTCATGCCGGTATCCGCCATCATCGGCATATTGCGCAAGGTCAGAAATAACGCCGCCGTCATCAACGTCAACGTAAGCACGCCGATGTGAGCAGTCTGCTCAGTGCTTGCGGGTTTACTCATGACTCAGCGGCTCTGTTCTGTGCATGTCGCATGTCTGTTCGTAGCATTGAAGATTCGCGGCAGACACCGGACAGCGCGCGCCGAAAAGCCGATCACTACCATACCGCTTGCCACACTAAATAGCTGCTCCAAATACCAACACTTTGAAGAAATGACCGTTCGTCCTGAGCCTGTCGAAGGAAGCCTGTCGAAGGAAGCCTGTCGAAGGAAGCCTGTCGAAGGAAGCCTGTCGAAGTAGGAATTTACGAGTGATCTTATATAGTTGAACGCCTAATTTAGCGCTACACCACGTTCCATCGCTGATATGAGGTTACTTTCATTTCCTGAGTTCGAAAGGTGCCGGAATGAGTCCCGTCATAAGAAACCTGACCGTTGTAGTATTTTCATCACAAAAATGCAATACCCGCATCATGTCAGGAGGATATAAAAGCGAACATCCACTCATAGAATCAATCACCAAACATTGAGGTCGTTAGCATGGAACGCTTATTCTGCACGCTATGGAAGGCACTCACGCATCAATTCGTGCGTCGGTTCATTCTCATCGGGATCATTTTATTACCGGCGTCGATGGTGTTTGCCAAGGTGGCCGGTCCGGGCTGGATGTTGGGACGCGCTGAATCAGTCAGCCCACAACAGGCGAGTGATTATTATCTTTTTGCCGCCCAAAACGCCTTAACGGCGTCATCACTCACGGTCGCCGCCGTGCCAAAAACGGCAGTCGAGATCACTGCTCTGGCCCGCGCCCTGCAACATGATCCCAAATTAATATATGAATTTGTTCATAACCATATCGACTATGTTCCGTATTATGGTTATTTAAAAGGCCCGGTGCTTACCCTTCTGGATCGCAGCGGGAATGACTTTGACCAGGCGGCGCTGATGATAGCCTTACTCCGGGCCAGCGGGTATCGCGCGGATTTTGTCTTCGGTCAGATGACCATCCCCAACTTTGCCGCCCCCGATCAACGTGACATGCAGCACTGGCTGGGGATTGATGCCAACCCCGCCATCATTACTGAGTTACTCAGTGGCGGCGGCATACCCGCCACCGTTTCCTCGACCCGCACCACACTGGATCGTGTCTGGGTGCAGGCGACCGTTAACGGCACCCTGCACCTGTTCGATCCGGCGTTCAAACGATATACCCGTATAACCGGTGTCGATCTCAAGGCTAAAATGGGATATTTACGCAGCGATCTGTTGGCGGCAGCTGGCGGGGTCGTGGGGACGGATGATATTCAGAACCTGGATGTCAGCGGTCTGGGCGGCAAGCTGGTCGGGTACGCAGCTACTTTGAAGGCATACCTGCACGCAAACCTGGCGAATGCGAAAATGAGCGCGGTGGTGGGTGGCCGGGAGATTATCCCGGAGCATCTTACCCCGCTGCCAGGCACTCTTGTCTTTCCCACCACCGTCAGCGCAACATGGGCCGCCATTCCGGCGGTGTATACCCATACCGTGCGCGTCCAGCACGGAGGCATCGATCACACTTTTACTATTCCCGAAGTAGCCGCACACAAGCTGGCAATAACCTATAACACCGGTCTTGCTGCAGCATCGACCGTGTCACTGCAGGCATCCAGCACACCCGTCACCATCACTCCCCCCGTACCGGTTTCACCGCTGGGCGAAACGTTGAATAGCACGCCGGTGTCCGGGACTGGGGGGACATTAACCACGCAAGCCCTACCTACTACCATTCACCCTACCGTGGACTTTGGCCGGGTGACGCCGGCCTTCGGCGGTTGGCCCTCATGGAGCCTGACGTATACCAACAAAAACTCGGTCACTATTTCTATAGCGGCTATCTTGTTAAATAATCCTGGTGGCGCATATCGTTTTCTTAGTGGTGGCGACACCACGACGCTGAGTCCGGGACAAAGCGTGTCGATCCGGATTCAATTTAACGGCACGGGGCAGGTGCGTGGATCCAGGACCGCCACATTCCGCCTCGTGCAAATATATAACGGATTTGGATATGCCAGCGACGACTGGCCTCTTAAGGGATTTGTCGCACAGGCCCCCCGTCTTGGTCTGTCGGGTTATACCGGGGTCAGCGCGTATTTCAATGTCCCGGCGAACAGTACCGTTAACCTGAACAATAACGGCAGCTATGGTTTGAGCATTGCCGCCGTTATGACGCTGGCCGGCACTAATCCAGGCCGGTTCCAGTTGAATAGTGGTGAGGGTACGGGCACGATTGCGGCGGCCGGAAGCCGCGCCATTAACTGGCGTTACCTGGCTAATGCCGTGGGCAGCCACCACGCCTATATTAACGTTCGCTATCGCTACGATGGCATTACCTATCCCGCTGGAAATTTAATCCCCTTAAACGGGACAACCACCGCCGCACCGGCTGCCCAGCTCTGGCTCGATGACACCCTCATCGCCCAGGAAACCGCGCCGATTTCCGGCGGGCTGGCCACCAAAATGACCTTGAGCATTAACCATCCCTATGCGGCAGCAGGAGGAACCTACGCCGATCAAACCTCGGACTATAACCTGAAACGAGGCTCGACCTACGTAATCCTGTCCGAATTTGGCGGCAGCAAGGATGGCCGGCTACTCAAACAACGCCAGCGCAAGCTCGACAAACTCCGGGCCAGCGGCCTGGTGGACACCTCACGCGAAGTACTCACCGAGAGCCTGAACGTCATGGGCCAGACCTGGATGCGCCAGACCACACTTTCCGATACGCTGCTCGCCGAGATAGCCGGTGTCATTAGTATTCGCCATCACCGCTTCGGTGTCATCGCCCAGGAAGCGAGTTACTATATTGATGTAAGAGATCAGCTTGTCTCCGTCTCCTCGCGTCACCATATCAGCGCGGATGAACACGCGGTCTTTCGGGCGAGCAATTTCCTGGACAGCGCGATGGAGCATGGCGTGCTGGAACAGATACAGGGCATCAACCGCCCGGCCGTCTCCACTGTGCGCCTGCTCTCCCTCGCCAACCAGCGCGGTGAAAAGATTTTCCGCGCCACCGCCGCCAACTGGGCCACGGTGAAGCCACAATTGACCGGTTACAGCGCCACCGATCTGAGTACCTTCAGCACCCGCCTCAATGCGGGGGCGATCCTGATCCTGCCCGCCAACGGCCAGATCACCTTCAACCAGTGGCGCGGCAAAGGTTATATTGATTCGCAGGAAAAAGCCGGCGGCAACGTCTCGGTAGGGATGATTATCGGCGGTGATTTGTTTGGCGGGTTTTTATCCCTTCCCGCCCGGGCTAATCCCTTAACGCTTGCCACTGAATTCCAGCCGGAACTGGCGCTTAAAGTCTGGAAGCCCCACCCGGTCAGCGCCGAGCCCGTGGATCTGGTCAGTGGCGCCTATCTTTACAACCACTCGGATCTCAGTCTGGGCAAGGCCGAGCCCAATGGACTGCACTTCAAGCGAAGATATAACAGCGATGATCGCTATAACGCCTCACCCCTGGGGAACGGCTGGGATCACAGCTATAATATCGTCCTGAATCGCCATAGCGATGCCGCGTCCGGTCTGGGCCAGCGCGCCCCGGCCGATGCCCTTGCCACCCTGGTGGCCTCGGTGGTCACGCTGGATCTGATGCGTCCCACCGTGCCCACGCTAAAGGACTGGACCACCGCCACCCTGATGGGCCAATGGACCATGGATCAGTTATTTGATAACGCCCTGTCCGTGCATCTGCTGGACAAGGCGCTGACCTATATCAAACTGCCGGACGGGAGTTACAACCCGCCGCCGGGGATAACGACGACCCTGGTCAACACCGCCGGGCGTTTTGCCCTGCACGAGCGTTTTGGCACCGTGATCACGTTTGATGCGAATAACAAGGTGAGCGCCTGGACGGATGTGGACGGCAATACCATGAATTTTGCTTACAGCGGTAAGAACCTGAGTACGGTCACCGACAGCGTGGGGCGCACGCTCACCTTTGCCTATGCCGGATCCCGGCTCCGCTCGGTAACCGATTCCAGCGGAAGACGCGTTGGGTTTGGGTATAACGCCAACGGCGATCAAACCGGCTTCACCGATGCCGGCAGCAAAAAGTGGGGCTTTGGCTATGACCACCAGCGGCGCATGACCACCATTAGCGATCCTCTGAACACGGTCCTGGCCACCAACACCTATGATGCCCTGGATGACGTCGCCACCCAGCGCTATCCCCGGGACGGGGGTACCCCGGTGACGTTTAATTATGACTTCTCCGGCTTTCGTAATGTTGAAGAGGATTCTGACGGCCACCAGACGGTGCATTTTATCAATGCCCAGGGGCGCACTGTCGCCATCCAGGATGCGCTGGGTCATCAACAAAAAACCGTGTTTGACGGCCAAGGCCATGTCGTACTCAACATCAGTGCGCGCAAAAAAGTGACCTGGTTCAGATATGATAACAACCAGAACCTGCGCTTTACCGTCAATGCGTTGCACCAGCAGAGCGAGAATGTCTACGACAGCCAGTTCCAGCGTATCCGCACCCTTGACCCTCTGGGCAACCGTACCCGGTTCGCCTATGACAGCAAACATCACCGCACCCTCACCACCGACGCCCTGGGCAATACGGTGGGGGCGAGCTACTACCCCGATGGGCGCACCCGGACCACGACCGATGGGCGCAATAGTGTGACGACTCTGACCTACGATGCCTTCGGCAATCCGGCTACCACCCAGACCGGCGCCCACCCGCCGGTCAGCGACACCTACAACGCCCTCGGCCAACGCACGTCATTAACCGACCAGACCGGGGCCACCACCCGGTTCAGCTATGACAAGCGCGGCCTGGTCACGAGCATCACCGATCCCTTATTGCAAACGACACATTTTGTCTATGACGCCGCCGGTCGCCTGCATACCCGCACCGACCGCAACGGCCAGACCGTCAGCTTCGCCTATACCCCCTCGGGTAAAACAAAAACCATCACCTATCCCGACGGCTCCAGTGTCGCCTTCACCTACACCCCCGCCTGGGAAAACGTCGCCAGCATGACCGACAGCCTGGGCACCAGCCGCTATACTTACGATGCCGCCCGACGGCTGACCTCCCAGACCGACGCCAATGGCTTTAAGGTAGACTACGCCTATGACGCCGCCGGTAATCTCACCCTGCTCACCTACCCCGACAAGGAAACCGTCAGCTACACCTACGACGCCTTAAACCGGCTCAGCACCGTCAGCCTGGACGGGCTGGGGCAAACGACACGCTATACCTACGATCCCGCCGGACGGCTCACCCAGCGGGCCAATTTCAATGGCACCCTCACCCAGTATCGTTACGACAATGCCGGGCGCTTAACCGGCCTCACCCACCGCATTCCCGGCGGCAAGACTATCGCCAGTGAGCAGTTCCCGGTCCTCGACGGCAACGGCAACCGGGTACAGGAAATCCGCGAAGCGCCGCAGGTGCCGGTAAGCCTGGCGGTGGCGACGACTCACTTCCACTACAATCCGCCCGCCAACCGCCTCTTAAGCACGACCAACACGACGACTGACAGCTTCACCTATGATGCCCAGGGCCAGACCCTCACCAAAAACGGCACGCCCTACACCTGGGATGATGAGCACCGCTTGACCGGCCAGGGAAACAGCCAGTATTTTTATAATCGCGTCGGTAATCGCCTGAAAGCCATCAACCACGGCATCACCACAAAATACATCTACGACGCCCGCGGCAACCTCATCGCCGAAGCCAATGCCCGCAACGCCATCACCCGCGATTACATCTACGGCGCCGGCCTGCTGGCGATGATCCAAAACAACAACGTCTACACCTACCACCACGATGCCCTCGGCAACACCGTCGCCATCACCAACAACCGCAAGGCCATCGTTAATGTTTACAGCTACACCCCCCTACGGGAAAATTGTCGACCAGAAAGAAACACTAAAACAGCCGTTCAAATACGTCGGCCAATTTGGTAGTTGATTCGTGCGAGCAGTTCACAACACTGCTCGCACGTCCCTGGCTTAACAAACAAATACCGGATCAAGCAGCGGCTTTACCCTCTGCCATCGCAACGAACTCGGGATTCGGCGTGGCATTAGCAAGGTGGTTACTGTAGTTGGTGAACATTTTCAACGCTATGCCCATGACCACTTCAAACACTTGCGCCTTTGTGTAACCCGCTGTGAGAAATGCCTTTACATCATCTTCCCTGACCCAACCTCGTTCTTCCACAACCTGATGTGTGAAGTTTCGCAAGGCGTTCAACCTGGAATCCTTCAATGGCTCGAAGGCGATGAGCGCTTTGAGGGTATCGCTGTCAATTTCAGCTGTATGCCCTAACGCTGTGTGAACGGTCTTGCAGTAATTACACCCGTTAAGCGCGCTAACCGTAAGGAGAACAACTTGCTGTTCCTGCGGTGTTAGTGATGCCTTGTCAAATGCGCCAGAGAGGTTAATGACGGCATCAAGCACCAAAGGAGACTCTGCCACATAGGCTGCCAGGTTGGGGAAAAAACCGTATCGTTCCTTCACCCTGGATAATACCTCCGCCGCCCCTTCAGGGGCGGTTTTGTCTGTGTGTTGTGTGAATAGGCTCATGATAGCTCCTGTATCTAATTGATTGTAGTAAAGTATCCCGGCAGAGAACGTAAAAGTTGACCGGTCTGTTTAATATATACCGCAGTTGACCGATCTGTCAACTCCATCTAGAATCATTGACATCTGCAAAATGAGAATATTGATGCCCCCGACAGAACAACTCGACACCCGTAACCGCCTGCTTCAGGCTGCCGCCAGCCTTATGTGGGAACGCAGTTTCCAGTCAACCGGCGTTGATGAGCTGTGTGAACGTGCGAATGCGAAAAAAGGCAGCTTCTATCATTTCTTTCCATCCAAAGCTGACCTCGCTGTTGCAGCTATTGAATGTTCCTGGGAGCAAGTTAAGAAGGCTATTTTTGAACCCCTGTTTTCACAAGAAATCAGTGGCCTTAATCAGCTTCGAGGCCTTGTCGAAAAAGTTTATGAATTACAGGTTCAGATTGCCTCTGAAAAAGGAGCGATCCTGGGCTGCCCATTCGGTAATTTGGGGCAGGAAATGGCGCATCAGAATGAGCAGCTTCGTGCGGCACTGGAAAATATTTTCGATGCCCACTGCAACTATATTGAATCCGCGCTTGTTCGCGCAGAAAAAAGTGGTGAAATTCCTAAAGGCGATAACCGTGAACGAGCGAAAAACGTCCTGGCCCTTCTGGAAGGGATTCAATTATTGGCTAAAGTTACAAATGATCCGCAGATATTGCAGCGTGTGATGCCGGCAGTGATGGCAGTCGCCGCCGCCTAACGGGGAAATTGCCCGCCGCAAGCGGACAGGGTATGAAAAAAAATCAGTCCATCTATTTTTCGTCACTCCGGCAAAAGCCGGAGTCCAGCGGCGGTATCCCAGATCGGATCCCTTACTTTTAACAGCCGTAATTGCCTCTATCATTATCTTTGGTAAGTCATCACGGTGGAAATGTTGAACCTGTAAGCGGCACATAGGTCAATAGTTCAGACTATGCTGAACCTGCGTAGAGTGCAGGATCGTTTGTTCCGGGGACGCAAAGCCCGGTTTCCCCATCATCCACTGTATACTATTATAATCAAACCGCGCTGATCAGCCCGGCATCCGAAACGAGAACCAGAATGAGTATGCCATGAAAAAAAGAATCATCATTATCGGGAACGGTTTTGCTTCCCTGTTTTTTATAAGCTATTTTCTGTTGCTGCCGGTTTTCCCGGTTTTTGCCTTCTTTCTGCGCCGATTCTACTCGCGCTATGAGATTACCGTTATTGGTAACGGCCAGTTTATCTATTTCCCCGGGATACCCGATTTTATCATCGGGAAGAAAACAAAAAAAACGATTACGGTTGATATTCGCCCCTATCTACGGCGCAGAAATATACATTTTGTCGATGATCGGGTTGTCGATATTCAGGACGGCGGGAGAACGGTGTTCACCACGCAGGGCCGCTACACCAATGACGCCCTGTTTATCGGCACGGGTCCTGCCTTCATGGTCAAGGCTATTCCGGGTACCGGTACGCATACCTTTTCACCCTGTGGCGGGCCGGACGACATGGAAGCCTTCATGCGCAAACTGGGTGGCTTACGGGAAGGCATCATCTATGTTGGCTTCAAACTCAATAAGCGCGATGGTTTTGTCGCTGGCCGCGGTGGTCAAATGTATGAATGCGCCTGCTTGCTTGACTATGCCCTGAAAGAAAAAGAGGTAAGAGACAAGTTCGAAATCCATCTGTTTTCACCCGACATCGAACCGGGAGAAACCGGGGCGATCACCGACAGTTTACTGGCGCGTGGCATTATCCTCGACTACGGTTATGAACCTGCGGAATTTGTTGAAGGCGGTATGCGCGATGCGGACGGTTCTTTCCGCAAAGCGGATCTGATCCTGTTTACGCCCGGTATCACGGCGCCGGAATGGGTACGGCAATCCTGCCTGCCGGTATCCGATGGCGGACATATCGATGTTGATAAATTTGGCCGTGTAAAGAACCTGGACCATGTGTTCGCGGCTGGCGATTGCAGCAACCATGAGAACCCGCCACCCTGGGTGCCTCATCAGGCTCACATGGCGCAATTGCGATCTGAAGCAGCCGCAAAGAATATGCGGGCCGTGTTAAAAGGCCGCGAACCCTCGCACACCTATCGTTTTGAACTTTCCTGCATACTGAACATGGAGAATGATGCCCTGTGGTTGCACGCCGCCAGTGATGGCAAACCGCCGTTCCGAAATATTTTTCCACGCCATTCGAAGAAGCTTGTTACCGTCAAGGACATGTTTGAACGGCTGTACCTGTTTTATTTGCGTTATCTATAATAGACTCTATCGACCTTACATCTAATAAGACAGCTTCGCTACGCTCGCGCCCTGAAGAAACCCTCCTGGGGTGCAATGACAGGATAATCAAAAATGAGCGCACTGGAACAATATGGCCTTCTAGTGGGTCTGACGATTGGCGTGATGGGTTTTGTGCTGAGCTTGTATTGGCTCGCCCGTACGCTCGGCAAGACACGTCAGGAACCGGCCAAGGATGTCCCCGCCACAGCCGGCCAATTGTCACGGGATCCGGTCTGGGTGCGCTATCACGCGCGCTACTATGGGTACGCGTTATTATTTCTGGCCTTTGATATGGAGATGGCCTTCATGTATCCATGGGCTGTGGTATACAAGCAGGTGGGACGGGTTGCCCTGCTCGACATGGGTGTCTTTCTGGCCATTCTGTTTCTGGGTTTACTCTACGGCTGGAGTCAGGGCGCCCTGCGGAGACAATAGATGATCACCGGCGCTCGCCAGGGAACACTGTCCGGATTGCGGCGGCTGGTCAGCATCGCGATGGCTCGTGATCTCGGCGTTTTTATTATTCCCGGCCCCGACATTGCCCGTGCCCACGGTCTGGATATCGAAGCGGCGGGACTGCATCCGGTTGCCAGTCCGCGCCACGCGAGTGTATTGCTGATAGTCGGCGCTATTCCTCCGGCGCTACGCGAGGCCGCAGCGATTATTTACGCCCAGATGGTACGCCCACGGGTCTTGTTCGCGCTTGGCACAGAAACATTGCCACCGTTACCTGCCGCCGATGTCGTGGGGGGACTGTCACAACAGGATCTGATCCAGGGCATACGCCAGTTGCGCAGTGCATTTGCCGAGGGTGCCTTCCGTCCGGACGTGTCGAATTTTGACGCGCCAATGCTGCACGTCCGTATCGAATACACCTGCCCCATGCATCCGGAAGTCGTGCAGAGTGAACCCGGCTCCTGTCCAAAATGCGGCATGGATCTGCTACCACGCGAAACACAGGCCACGGCAGGACATACGCAAGCTGATCAGCAGGAAATGAACAGCAGCGCAGATATGCAGATCACATCAACCCATGACCACGGTACTCACCACACTATGGCTCATGACGCACCGCTCGAATACACCTGTCCCATGCACCCGGAGGTCGTGCAGAATGAACCCGGTTCCTGTCCGAAATGCGGCATGACTCTGGAACCGCATGAAGCTCAGACTGAACCCACGCATGCTCATAACCACATGGCTCATGACGCACCGGTCGAATACACCTGTCCCATGCACCCGGAGGTCGTGCAGAGTGAACCCGGTTCCTGCCCGAAATGCGGCATGACTCTGGAACCGCATGAAGCTCAGACTGAACCCACGCATGCTCATAACCACATGGCTCATGACGCACCGCTCGAATACACCTGCCCCATGCATCCGGAGGTCGTGCAGAGTGAACCCGGTTCCTGTCCGAAATGCGGCATGACTCTGGAACCGTACGAGAGACAAGACGCACAGATCCAGGAACACGCCGGTATGGATCCCCATAATGATCACAGCACCATGAACCACGACAATATGGCATTCATGTCCATGATTGATGTCACCAAAGATCTGCCGCGCAGCGGTGATGGTCTGCCGATGGAGTGGATCGAGGTGCCCTTCGGGCCGTTTTTTCCGGGCCTGCCCGGCGGCCTGCTGCTGACTTTAACGCTCGACGGTGACACGGTCGCCGGATCCGACACCCGCTCTCTGATTGAAAACGGGGAGCTGCTGCAACCTTTATCGATGGACTCCGGAAGTTTCGTCGAACGACTGAGCAACAGGGATCCACTGGCCCCAATCGCCTATCGACTCCTCGCCTGCCGGGCGCTGGAAAACGTGGCCGGGATGGATGTGCCTGCCGATACCGCCTGCGCACGGATCGGCGCACTGGAGCGGGAACGGATCGCGAGCCATCTGGGCTGGCTGGCACTATTTGGACAGCAAACCGGCTTCGACTGGCTAATGCGACGCGCCGCATCCCTGCAATTGCAATTCCAGCATGCCGATCTGAAACAGATCGTGGCCTTAAAACCCGCCCTACAAGCCCTGAGCAAACGATTGCAACGGACACCTTTACTGAAATCACGAACGGTCGGCATCGGTCGCCTGGCCCCGGAGGCCACTCTGCGTGGCCCTGTGGCGCGCGCCGCCGGGATCAGCAACGATGCACGCAGTACGGACAAGGCCTGCGCCGCACTGGGGTTCACCCCTGCCAATCGCAAAGAAGGCGATGCCCTCGCTCGCCTGCACGTTCGCCTTGACGAGATGACTCACAGCCTCGCACTCATTGAAGCGGCAGGCGCGATCAAGCCGCCTGCACCCGCCCATGTTGGTGACATATCCGGAACCGCTGAAGCGGCAGTCGAGACACCCCGCGGGTTGGCCCGCCTGCAACTGACACTGGAGGGAGGCCGGATTACTACGGCGCAACTGGAGACACCCTCGACGCACCATCTCACCCTCATCAACTCACTGATCGAACAGCAGGAGCTGGGCGATGCGCTGGTAATCGTCGGTTCCCTGGACCTGTCACCCTGGGAGATACAGCAATGACGACTGTTCTGGTACTGCTCCTGTTAGCGCTCGGGGCGTACCTGGTCGCGGTAATAGAAGCATGGACTACGAACGGTCGTTTTCAATGGGCCTCGCCTGCCTTGACCGCCCTCGCCCTGCTGGGACGGGAATCCATCATACCGCGCAAGCCTGATCGGATTTTCTTTGAGGTGGCCCCGGTGTTGCTGCTCATTTCGGCCATACTCGCCGCAGCGGTTGTGCCGCTTGCACCCGGCCTCATCATCACAGATCTTGCCACCGGCGCGCTGTTCATCAACGCCGCGCTGGTCTATGTCCTGGTCGCCCTGCTCATGGCCGGCTGGGGACCGGACGGCGCCTACACCATGATCGGCGGCTGGCGTTTTCTGGGCCAACTGATCGCCTACGCCATGCTTATCGTCATGCCCATCACCGCTGTGGTGATGCGCGCCGAGTCATTACTGACCACACAGATCGTGATCTCTCAGGCAGGCATCTGGAACATCGTTTATCAACCGCTAGGCTTTGTGCTGTTTTTCATCGCAGCCATGGCGCTGGCTTTTCTGCCGCCGTTTGACTTACCCACTGCGAAAGGTGAACTGGCCGGTGGTGTGGAAGCCGAATATACCGGCGTTCGGCTAGCCGTGTTCCGCCTGGGACGGTTGGTGCTGATTATTACCCTGGCGGCGGCCACCGTGATTTTCTACCTGGGCGGATGGCAGGGGCCGTGGCTACCGCCCTGGGCGTGGAGCGCCATCAAGATACTCGTCGTCACCGCAACCATGCTGCTGATCGGGCGTTTTATGCCACGCATCCGCGAAGCAGATCTGCTGGCCTGGTGCTGGATATTTGGCATACCACTGGCGCTACTGAATATCTTCCTCGTCGGCGTCCTTGTACTGGTGTTGCCATAATGTCCGCCCAGATGTTCTTTATCGGTTTCTTCGGCCTCGCCGCCGTGTGGTTTGGAATCGTCGTGTTCCGCACGTTTTCGATGGTGCGCTCCGCCCTGGCGCTACTGTTCTCACAGACCGCCCTCGGCGCCATGTTCCTGAGCATGCAGGTGGAATTTCTGGGCGTATTGCAGATCATGATGATGGCCACCGAAATGAGCATCATGGCCATTTTTATGGTGATGTTCATGATGGATCCGGGCGGGCTCGGCGAAATGGACATGACCCACCAGAAACGCCTGTCGCTAGGGGCCGGTATGGTTTCCTTCGTGGCCGCCGTGGCCGTCGCCGTGTTTGTCGACTGGGGGCCTGTGGCCAGTTCTGTCCCGAACGCCGCGCAACAAACGGTCGATCTGGGCCTTGAACTACTGGGCCGATCCATGCTGATTTTTGAAACCGCCGGCGTCACTATTCTTACCGCCATGATCGCCGCCACCGCCGTCGCCATACAACCCGTTAGCAGGAGCCGCGAACATGAGCATTGATCTGCTCCTCGCACTCATTACCGGCGCGGCGCTGTTTGGTGTCGGGATCTATGGCGCACTGTCACAAACCAACCTGGTCATGATCATGATGGGGGTGGAACTGATGCTTGCCGGGGCCATGGTCAACCTGGTGGCGTTCTGGCGCTATCTGCATCCGGACACACCGGCCGGACAAATGTTCGTACTGATTGTGATGACCGTCATGGCCATAGAGATGGCGGTGGGCTTCGGCGTGGCCATTGCCCGTTTCCGCGCCAAAGGCTCGGTGGAAATGGAAGAAGCCGTGGAGCTCAAAGGATGAATTTCATTCCTGTCGTCATTCTCGCGCCGCTCTTTGCGGCACTGCTGATCCTGTTACTACGACATTTACCCGCTGCGCTGGCACTGGCGGGCGCGGCTGTCAGCCTGCTCGCCAGCCTCGGGCTACTGACCCATGCCTTCAACGGCGTAAGCAGCGAAATGATACTGCCCGGCCTGCCGGAACTCCCCCTGCGCCTGATCGCCACCCCTTTAACCGCATTGCTTTCAACCCTGGTCGCCGTAATCAGCAGCCTGGTGCTGGTCTATGCGACCGGCTACATGAAGCAGGACAGGGAAAAAATCCGTTTCTTTGCCACCATGCTGCTGTTTATCTCCGCCATGCAAACCCTGGTACTCGCCGGCGACTGGATATTGTTGCTCGCCGCCTGGGAACTGATCGGTGTGAGCAGTTATCTGTTGATCGGCTTCTGGTACCCCCGACCCGGCGTCAGTTCCGCCGCCACCCGCGCCTTTCTGGTTACCCGTAGCGCCGATCTGGGTCTCTATATCGCGGTGTTTATTCTCATTGCCAACACCGGCAGCAGCGATATCGCGACCACATTGAACATGGGGGGCAATGCGGCTGTCGCCGCCGGATTTCTACTCCTGGTCGCCGCCATGGGCAAATCCGCACAGACACCGCTGCACGACTGGCTGCAACGCGCCATGGCGGGTCCCACACCGGTCTCGGCGCTGTTGCACTCCGCGACTCTGGTGGCCGCCGGTGCGATTCTGCTGATCCGCACCGCGCCGATGCTGCCGACTGATGTGCTGCTGGTGATTGGCATCGTCGGCGGCGTCACCACCGTCGTGACCGGCCTGATCGCACTGGGCGAACGCGATCTCAAACGCCTGCTCGCCGCCTCGACCTCCAGTCAGTATGGGCTGATGCTGGTGGCGGTAGGCGCCGGTGTACCCCTGGCGGCGCTGCTGCACCTGATTGCTCACGCGGCTATCAAGAGCTCCCTGTTTCTCGGTGCGGGGGTATTTCAGCACAGCCGTAAAAGCACGGCGCTGACCGACCTGGAAGGCGTGGGGCGTGACCGACCCCGCATATTTATTGGTTTTACACTGGCCGCGCTGGCGCTGGCCGGCATCCCGCCTCTGAGCGGTTTCTTTTCCAAGGATGCCATCGTCGCCGCGTCGTTGGCCTCACCCAACGCGTTAGTGCTGGCGACTCTCGCGCTGGCTGGCACCCTGTTGACCGGCGCTTACATGGCGCGAGCCTTGTACATCCTGTGGCATGGCACTAGCCGGAAACGCCCTGTCGCAGGACTGCGCTGGATGGGGGCCGGGCTGGCCGGACTGGTCACGCTGGCCGTTATCCTCGGAGCTGGTTTCCCGTCTATCGAAACATTGCTACACCGCTCGATGCCCGACAATACCCTCGCACAAATCCTCGGACTAAGCGCTGCGCTGGGCGGCCTGATGCTGGGCTGGTTCATTCCGATGCCGCGCTTGCTGGGACCGTTATTGCCCTGGGCGCAACGGGGCTTTGTCATTGCCGGCGGTTTCGATGCCTGGATGGTGCGTCCTGCATTCGCCATTGCGCACAGCTGCGAGCGGCTGGAGCGCCGCCTGTATGTTGCTGTACTTGCCGTGGGACGGTTCGCACTCAACATTGGCCGGGTCGTGCGCCGTAGTGACGATCAAGGCATCGACGGGCTGATATTTTCAGTCGCACATGGCACCGTCGAACTCGGCAGCCGCGCCCGCACCTTGCAGAGCGGCCTGATTCATCGCGAAATGGCGATCACCGTCGTGGGCGCAGCACTAATCCTCGCTATCCTGTTGCTGGCTTTGCTGATCCATTGATAAGGAGACTCCAGTGCTTCCCATCGTGTCTATCACTCTGTTCCTGCCGCTTCTCGGAGCGCTGCTCGTTATGGCCTCGCGCAAAGCCCCGGCGCAGGTCGTGCATACTATCGGCATCGTCACCAGTGGACTGACATTATTGGGCGCACTGTGGATGTGGTCGCGCGGCGTGAATGACACGGGCTTCGCCCAGATCGAACAGTTTGACTGGATGCCGGCCATCGGTGCCGCTTATCGCGTGGGGGTGGACGGTATCAGTCTGCCGCTGGTGCTCCTGAGCGCCCTGCTGTTCTTTCTGACTTTTATTTTCTCGGCCAATGTCAAGGAACGTCCTCATGCCTATGTGGTACTGATGCTGATGCTGGAGACGGCCGCCATCGGCACTTTTACCGCGCTGGATGCGATCCTGTTCTACGTTTTTTTTGAAGTATCGCTGGTCTCGATGTACTTCATGATCGCAGGCTGGGGACACGAAGATCGTCAGCGCGCGGCGTTGATGTTCTTTCTCTACACCCTGCTGGGCAGCCTGCCGTTGCTGCTTGCCATCCTCGGACTGTATCTTGGCAGTGACCCACATACTTTTGACATGCGCATCTGGATCGACCATCCCCCATTGACAGGAACGGGGGCCATGCTGGCGCTGATAGCGATGCTGTTCACGTTTGCAGTGAAGACGCCGGTCTTCCCCTTTCATACCTGGCTGCCAGCCGCGCATGTCCAGGCTCCGGCGGCCGGCAGTGTCATCCTCGCGGGCGTGATGCTGAAATTCGGCACGTATGGTCTGATACGTTTCGCCCTGCAAATGACCCCGGACGCCTTTCATGACGCCGGAATCATCATCCTGGTCTTCGGTGTCGTCGCCGCACTCTACGGCGCCTTTGCTGCGCTGGCGCAGAGCGATCTTAAACGTCTGGTCGCCTATACCTCGGTCAATCACATGGGGTATATCATCGTCGGAGTCGCGATCGCCGCGCTGGCCACCGATCCTGCGGTGCGCGCCATGGCGCTGGACGGCTCGGTGTTGCAAATGATCAGCCATGGGCTGGTCACCGGCGCCCTGTTCTTTCTCGTCGGCATGTTGCAGGATCGCGCCCACACACGCGAGATGGATCACTTCGGTGGTCTGCTCAAGGTGATCCCGATACTCGGCTGGTCCTTCGTACTGGCCGCCTTCGCCTCGCTGGGATTACCCGGACTGGCGCACTTCCCGGCCGAGTTTCAGATCTTCCTGGCGACGCTGGAGGTCGAACCTGTAGCCATTATCGTGATCCTCGGAATCGTTATCACGGCCGGTCTCTACCTGAGAGCGATTGGCAAGGTCTTTCTGGGCGAACCTCATGAAAAGTGGACAGGCATGGCGGATCTGAATGTGCGGGAGGTCCTCACGTTGGGCCCACTGTTGATATTGATCATCGTCGTGGGCATCGCACCGGCCTGGGTACTGGATATCATTCACCAGACCACAGTGGCGTTAAAGCTCTGATGGCGCGTGATCTCGCCTTCCTGATCCCCGAGATCATGGTGCTTCTGACCATCGTCTTCGCACTGGTGGCCGAGATGCTGCGCCTGCCCCGCCTCGCGCTGATCATTACGGTTGCCGGTTTGCTGCTCGCAACCGGCATGACCCTGCCCCTGTTGGGGACGGATACCAGCGTCTTCAGCGGCACCTATCGCATTGATACATTGAGTATCTGGGCCAAGCTCATCCTGCTGCCCGCAACCCTGCTGTCGATTCTGCTGGCGCGTTCAGAGCTCGGCGGCCGTGACCGGGAAGGTACGGTCTATGTGCTGGTTTGTCTGGTCACCCTCGGTTCCCTGCTACTGTCCGGCGCCGGTGACACCATGCTGCTGGTACTGGGGCTGTTACTCTCCGGCCTGGGCTCCTTTGCCCTGGTGGCCTACCCGCGAAATGACAGCGCCACTGAAGCCGCCATGAAGTTTTTTGTCTTCGCCTCAGTCACCGGCGCCATCATGATCTTCGGTCTCAGTTACTGGTTTGGCGGCACCGGTTCGACGCTGCTCAGCGATCTGTCCCGCCTCGGCACCAGACCGATGCTCGCCGCCCTTGGCCTGATCGCCGTTATCGTCGGTCTGGGTTACAAAGCCTCACTGGTGCCGTTTCATTTCTGGGCGCCGGATGCCTATGAAGGCGCGCCCGTATCGATAGCCGCGTACCTGTCGGTGGTACCCAAGATCGGCGCGATCCTCGCCCTGGCGCAAGTGGTGCGCGATTTACCCCTGGACACAGGCTGGCCGTGGGTCATCGCTGTGGTCTGTGTGCTGACCATGACCTACGGCTACCTGGCCGCACTGGTGCAAAACAATATTGTCCGCCTGCTGGCCTATTCGTCCATTGCCCAGGCCGGTTACTTCCTCCTCGGTATCGTCGCAACAAACGCCAGCCCGCTCGCCTTTAAATCCATCATTGTTTTTGCCGCCGCCTACGCCGCCATGAATCTGGGCGCCTTTGCCATCGTCATGCGCACGGGCCGAAGCCTCGATGCCTTCTCCGGCATCGGACGCAAAAATATTGCCCTGGGTGTGGCGATGGTGGTCTTTCTTCTTTCCCTGGCCGGGATCCCGCCGCTTGCCGGTTTCGTGGGCAAATTTTTATTGTTCGGCGCCTCGATTGACGCCGGTTTCACCTGGCTCACAGTAGTCGCGATTCTCAACAGCGTGCTCTCGTTGGCGGTCTACCTGCGCATCGTCGTACCGATGTATCAGCAACCCAACGATGCGGCAGCGCCAACGCCTGTATCCGCCCCGGCACCCATGCCATTAGTCAGGCTAGTATGGCGCATCGCCTTCATCTTTACGCTGGGTATCGGGTTAGCGGCACAGTTGCTGCTCGGACAGCTGCAAACCTAACCACCTGACGGTGGATCTGGACCGGTTATTTTTAGTGTATATAACGATAAAAATATACAGCTTATCGTTGCTTATACGGCAACGCTATGGCTGTTGTTAAAAATGCCATCAACGGACTCACTGCTTTAAATACTCGTTCAACTTCAGAGAGTATACCGGGTTTACTGGTTCCCACGCTCCGGCGTGGGAACGAGAATTTCGTGTCGCATAATCAGTAAGCCCATTAGTAGTTAGAGATAAGCCGCCCATAGATATCGGCTGGCGATGGTTCGAAACGGGCACCATGCGCTGGCGATATCAAGATAGTCCTCCAAATCCGCATTATTGTCTAATGAGTAATGCTTTTGTATGGATTTTCGTAACACCAGATCGCCAACAGGTAAAATATCCGGCCGGTTGAATGATGACATTAAAAATATCTCGGCACTCCATTGTCCTATTCCCGGGTATTCAACTAATTTAGACATGACCGTTTCGTCGTCTAATTCTTCAAGTTTTTTAAAATTTAATTGCTTATTCATTATGGCCTGCGTAATGGCCTGTATAGAACGGGTTTTATTTTTTGATATCCCGCATTTTTGGATCTGGTTTTGAGTCAGAACGAAAATTTTATCCGCTTTTAAAACACGCCCACCCTGACGCACGAGTAAGCGGGAAAAAATAGTTTGCCCGGCCTTAATCGAAAGCTGTTGATTAACAATCGTCCGTATTATCGTATGATACGGGTTTGTTCTTTTTCTCTCCTGACTAAAAGGTGAGTGTGTACGAATAATCTCAGCCATGATCGGGTCAACGCGATTTAAGTGTCTTTTCGCTTTATTTAGTATGGCATCATCCATTATTCATATCTCTATGAGCTCTTCGATCACTTCAGGATAAAAAGCGATGTAATTTCTTATCGCGATGACCTGTTCAAAAGGATCAGTATAGCTCCAGGCCGCCACTTCAACCCGAAGCCCTTCAAGGGCCAGTGTCCAGTGGCTGGCATCTCCTTTGAATGGGCAGTGCGTCATTTTACTGGATCGTTCCAGAAAATCCATGCGAACCTCATTACGAGGAAAATAATAAATTGGTGGGTAATTCTGTTCTTTTAATTGAAGTGCGTTTTGACTGTCTGTAAGTGCAATACCTCGAAAGGTGATACGTATTGCCTTAATAGACAATGTGATGTCAATATTATAATCAGGATGATCATTCCAGGCTGAATTATTAATAATGAGGTGCCTCCTGCCAAAATTTATTGGGATCGGTTTAGATCATTTAAAATCCCATGTAACAGATGCTTGCGAAAGCGAAACTCTCTAATTTAACAGGCCCTCAGCCTGCATCGCTGCACGGACGCTTTTTCGCCCTGATACACGGGTAGAAAATGAAGCTATATTCGGCCATCCGCCCAGACCAATGCCTGTTGGCACGGTCCAGCCTGTCAAGACAAACAGGTATGCATCAGCAATAGAAAATACGTCACCCATGAGGTAGTCTTTACTGTTTAAAAGGGTATCAAGGTAATCCAGTTTGGATTCGATTTTTGCCACTGCTTTTTTCTTTTCTGCCTCAGCGCTGTCAGAAAATAATGGAGCGAAGGCCTTATGCAGTTCAGTGGAAAGGTAGTTTAGTTTTTCCTGTAAACGTGCACGCTCAAAAGTGCCGTTTTCAGGTGCAAGCCCTGCCTCTGGCGACTGATCTGCCAGATATTGCATGATAGCAACACCTTCAGTCAGCACCTCACCGTTATCAAGTCCCAATACAGGCACGTAGCCATGAGGGTTGATTTTCATAAAGTCATCTCCCGTCTCGGTTGTCTTCGAAGCAAGGTCAACCTTGACCAGTTCGAATTCCTTTCCGGTTTCTTGCAGCACGATGTGTGGCGCCAATGAGCAGGCGCCGGGGCTGTAATATAGTTTCATATTGTCACCTTTGTTTTTTTGATCGATTCGGAGGCACTAATTAAGCCTGCCGAAGTAGAATACATAATCAAGTTACCAATGGAAACCTGATAATTATTTGTTATTAACAAATTGAGTTACCGACTGGTAACTAAATGTAACCCGTGGTAACTTAGTCATAGAGGGATCCCCACAAAATAACCTTTAAACCTATGGCTCCTCAGCAGAATTTGTGGGTAAAAATTGTTGTGGAGACATTGTAAGTTATTGATACT
>CAZQVV010000036.1:0-3887 GCA_964596835.1 uncultured Thiohalophilus sp.
CGGGATGGACTATATAAGCCTGTGATACACTGCTGATTCGTCTGAGTTTACCCGCTGTTTATTTTTTCTGTCGATGTTGTCTCTTTTACCCATAGAATCTGTTCTTGCCGATTTGCAAGCCGCCCTGCAACGGCGGGATGAAGCCGTGCTGGAAGCTCCGCCGGGGGCGGGTAAAACCACGCGCGTGCCGTTGGCCTTGCTCAATGCAGCCTGGCTGGGAAAACAAAAAATCATTATGTTGGAACCCCGCCGCCTGGCGGCGCGTGCGGCGGCGGAATACATGGCGTCAATGCTGGGCGAGGCGGTGGGTCAGACGGTGGGCTATCGGGTTCGGCTTGAGAGCCGGATCAGTGCGCAGACCCGCATCGAGGTGCTTACCGAGGGCATACTCACGCGTATGTTGCAGGATGATCCTTCTCTCGACGGTATCGGCCTGCTTATTTTCGATGAATTTCATGAACGCAGTCTGGACGCCGATCTGGGCCTGGCGCTGGCCCTGCAAGGGCGTGCGCTGTTTCGGGAACAACCGGCGCTGAAGATTTTGATCATGTCGGCCACCCTTGAAGGTGATCGATTGGCGGCGTTGTTGAATGATGCGCCAGTGATTAAAAGTGAAGGCCGCCTGTATCCGGTTGAGATCCGGTATGGTGCGGCCTTTATTGCTCCCGAGCGCCTATATCATGAACTCCCCGCTCGTATGCTGGCGATCATCAAACAGGCGCTGGTTGGTGAGCCGGGCAGCATGCTGGTTTTTTTACCGGGGCAGGCTGAAATTCGCCGCCTGCATGCGTTGCTGTGTTCCGCACTGACGGATGAAAAAAATATTATTCTAGCGCCCTTGTATGGCGATCTGGATCTGCAACAACAGCGCCGGGCGATTGAACCGGTTGATGCAGGCCAACGAAAAATTGTACTGGCGACGGATATTGCCGAGAGCAGTCTGACCATCGAAGGCGTGCGCATTATTATCGACAGCGGTCTGCATCGCCAGGCCGTGTTTGATCATGGGGTCGGTATGTCCCGCCTGCACACCCGGCGCATTTCACGCGCGTCCAGTATTCAACGTATGGGACGGGCAGGGCGCGTTGAAGCCGGTGTCTGTTATCGGCTCTGGTCGGAACACCAGCAAATGCAGCTGATCCCCTTTACCCCGCCCGCTATTGAACAGGCTGATCTGCTCCCGCTGGTGCTGCAACTGCAACGCTGGGGCGTGGATGATCCGAATGAACTGATATGGCTGGACCCCCCTGCCGTGGGGCATTATTCCACCGCTGTGCAACTGCTCCGCTCCCTGGGCGCACTTGAGCCTTTGAATAATGGCTGGAAATTGACCCGTCATGGCGAAGCGATGGCGCGCCTGCCGCTTCATCCGCGCTTTGCGCACATGTTACTGATGGCTCAGCCGCAGAATCTGAGTGGGCTGGCCTGTGATATTGCCGCGCTGCTGAGTGAGCGGGATCCGTTCTCATCCACCGATGCCGATATTCAGTTACGGCTGAAACTGTTTGCGAACCATGCGCAGGTTGATCGGCGTCTGCAAGGCCGCATGCAACGCTTGCGCACACAAAGTCGCGCTTATCGAAAGTTAATCAACGATGCGGCAACGGCAACGCTTGAACAACCGTCTGATCCACGTTGGACAGGCTTCTTGCTCGCCTGTGCCTACCCGGATCGAATCGCCCGGCGGCGCAAAGTGGGCGTGACGGATTACCAAATGAGTAATGGCCGCGCGGTTCGCCTGCGTGAACAGGATCCTTTGCAGCAGAGTGAGTGGCTGGTCATCGCCAGTCTGGGGGGACGGCAGGGACAGACCACCGATCAGATTTATCTGGCGGCAGAATTTGATAGCCGATTATTTGAAGATAATTTGAGTGAGCTGGTTGTCGAAGAGAATAAAATCGGTTGGGATGATAAACAGGATTGTCTGGATGCCGAGCATCAACGTCGGGTGGGCTGTCTGATTATTTCACGAAAACCGTTGCAAAACCTCCCGCCTGAGCAGTGCAAGCGTGTTCTTCTGGAGCAGATCCGGCGCAAAGGGTTAGGGCAATTACCGTGGAACGATGAGTTACGAAACTGGCAGCTGCGGCTGATGTTGTTACGAGAGCTGGATCTGGATGCCGCCAATGATAGTTCATGGCCGGATGTCTCCGACGAGAATCTGCTGGCCACACTGGAAACATGGCTGGGGCCGTATGTGGATAATGTACGCAGCATAAAACAACTTGCCGGACTCGATCTGAGTTCGATTTTGCGTAATTTGTTGAGCTGGGATTTACAGCAGAAACTGGAGCAACTCGCCCCTGTGCGCTTGCAGGTCCCCTCCGGTTCCATGATTCGTATCGACTATCAGGAAACGCCGCCGGTGCTGGCCGTGCGCCTGCAGGAAATGTTCGGCTGCACGCAGACACCGCAGATTGCCAATGGCCGGGTCACATTAAAACTGCAACTGTTGTCACCCGCGCGCCGTCCGATACAGGTTACCCAGGATTTGGCCGGGTTCTGGAACAGCAGTTATCTGGAAGTAAAAAAGGAAATGAAAGGACGTTATCCGAAACACCACTGGCCTGATGATCCCCTCTCAGCCATACCCTCGGCGCGCACTACCCGCAAGATGACCAGGCTTTAGTACCTTAGAAATAATTTTCTGCGCATTTTGTAGAAAATTATTTCTAAGGTACTTATCTTGTGGTTTATCCAGGTGAGGAATCGCCGTCCGTTAGATATTACCGTTCGTCCTGAGCTTGTCGAAGGAAGCTTGTCGAAGGAAGCCCTTCGGCTTTGCTCAGGAGAGCCTTGTCGAAGGATGAACAGATCAAGCACCCTGCTCACAGCATTCCCACTCAGGAGCGTGGGTATAAAAATCGTGCCCACCCTACCGGCTACTGCTTGCGGCGAAGAATAGTAGGGTGGGCACGATCTTTGTGCCCACCGGGTTGATTATCGTTTTTTCTCAGGCGGCCTGTTCCGTTTCCAGATATAACGCCAGTTCTTCCGAGCCGCCGATATGCCGACCGCCAATGAAAATCTGCGGCACGGTTTCTTTGCCCGTGATGGCGCGTAAAGACCGCAAGGTCGCATCCTGGCCAAGATGGATTTCTTCATAGACTATGCCTCTTTCTTCCAGCATCGCCCTGGCTCCGGCGCAGAAGGGGCAGCCCGGCTTGGTGATAATGCTGACCGCCTCGGGCTTTTTCGCCTGCGGGTTAATATAGGCCAGCATGGTGTCGGCATCGGAGATCTCGAAAGGATCCCCCGGTACGTCCGGCTCGATGAACTGTTTTTCAATCACGCCGTCTTTCACCAGCATGGAATAACGCCAGGAGCGTTTGCCGAAGCCCAGATCAGATTTGTCCACCAGCATATCCATCGCCTCAGAAAATTCGCCGTTGCCGTCCGGAATCAGGGTGATGTTTTCAGCTTCCTGATTTTGTTTCCAGGCATCCATGACAAAGGCATCATTAACGGACAGACAAATGATGTCATCGACGCCATTTTGTTTGAACACGTTCGCCAGTTCATTGTAACGCGGCAAATGGGTCGATGAGCAGGTTGGTGTGAACGCGCCGGGCAGGGCGAACAGCACCACGGTTTTACCCTTGAACAGCGCATTGCTGCTGACCTCGACGAACGCATCGTTTTGTCGCGTTTTAAAAATGACGGACGGGATTTTCGTACCTTCTCTGTTTTCTAACATAGTCTTTCTCCTGATTGATAAATGAATGTTTGTCTTACATGGTCTAAGTCAAATAAGTGTTTCGAATTGCTGTCCATCAAAAACCGTTCGTCCTGAGCTTGTCGAAGGGCTGACCACAACCGTTCGTCCTGAGCCTGTCGAAGGGCTGACCACAACCGTTCGTCCTGAGCCTGTCGAAGGGCTGACCACA
>CAZQVV010000036.1:3987-22521 GCA_964596835.1 uncultured Thiohalophilus sp.
TGTCGAAGGGCTGACCACAACCGTTCGTCCTGAGCTTGTCGAAGGGCTGACCACAACCGTTCGTCCTGAGCCTGTCGAAGGGCTGACCACAACCGTTCGTCCTGAGCTTGTCGAAGGGCTGACCACAACCGTTCGTCCTGAGCTTGTCGAAGGGCTGACCACGAACGTCATCTATATAGTGGACAGAAATTCCGGGTACTTATTTAGTCGCCTGCAAGGAAGGCTGAACATGGCGTAAGTATGGTTAACATTAATCAATAGGTAAAATTGTTTATCTATATTATAATGATAGGTGTTATCTATCATACATCGGATGAATGGAGTGAATTTTCGAGATCTTGAATATCTTCTGGCCGTGGAGGAGGAACGTCATTTCCACCGTGCAGCCGATCGCTGTTTTGTCAGCCAGCCTACCCTAAGCGGCCAGTTGAAAAAGCTGGAACAGGAGTTGGGCGTGCAATTGGTTGAACGCAACAATCGTCAGGTACGCATGACCGAGGCCGGGCGGGCGGTGGCCGAGCAGGCGCGCCGGGTGCTTAGTGAGGCGCAGGCCATCAAGTCCATTGCCCAGACTTTTCATGATCCCATGAAAGGAGAGTTACAGGTGGGATTGATTCCTACGGTCGCGCCCTATCTATTGCCGGTGATCATGCCAGTGCTGAAAAAACAGTATCCCGATCTAAAACTCTGGTTGCACGAACAACAGACAGCGGTTTTACTGAATAAGTTGCGTAACGGCGAACTGGATCTGCTCATTCTGGCGTTGCCGGTGGAGACGGATGAATTTGAGGAAATGGATTTATTCAATGAAGCCTTCTGGCTGGCGGCGCCAAAGGGTGAATCGCTGGCGAAAAAGAAAAGTATCGGCCTGGCCGATCTACGGGACAGGGAGATCTTGTTACTGGAAGAAGGTCACTGCCTGCGCGGGCAGGCATTGGAAGTCTGCTTTTCGGCAGGGGCGCGTGAGAGCGCTGGTTTTCGCGCAACCAGTCTGGAAACCCTGCGCCACATGGTCGGTGAAGGCATGGGCATGACTCTAATCCCGGAGCTGGCAGTGCCGAAGCGGCGTCTCAAGGCCGATCCGGTTTGTTATATTCCTTTTCATAAAGCAAAACCCAGCCGCCGCATCGGCATACTGTTTCGCAAGGGCAGTTATCGTGAAGACGTTTTTCAGAATATGGCGGTTCTGATTCGCCAGCATATGCAGGCGTAGCCATTGCTACGATGTAGGGGACTTCGTCGCACTCATCCCCACCTGACATCTAGCTCTGGACTCGGTTCGCCGGTGCCGCCATCAATTGCCGCCTATCGGCGATCCGCACTCGCAGGTCACCGGCCAGTGCAGCATGTGAGCTTCGGAGACAATGTCGCTCAATGCCTCCATAGCGGCATCCACAATCTCGCGCTCGTCAAAGAACTCGATCACCAGGGGCAAATGAACATTGAGTCGCAGCAGATCGGAGGAGTGGATATCGCCGTGACGGCCAAAGCCCGCAATACCGCGAAACACCGTCACGCCATGCACGCGGTGCTCATCGTGCAAGATGGACATGATCTCCTCAAGCAGGCCCTGGTGATGGCCGGGATCGGCCTCGCGCAGATAAATGCGCACCATTATCACTTCTTTTTGCATGGGACTCCTCCTTAGAATCGTCGGGACAAAAAGGCGCCTGCGACGGCCGCAGAGAAACCGAGCAGAATCGAGAGCGTCATGTACAAAAATGCACGACCGAGACGACCGTCTTCAACCAACAGCACACTCTCTACCATGAATGTGGAAAAAGTGGTGAAACCTCCGAGGCCACCGGTCAGAATGGCGGTACGCAACATCGGCGCCATCGTCAACCGCTCCAGGGTTTCAAAGAACAGGAAGCCGAGAATGAAGCTACCCAATACATTGACAGTCAGCGTCGCCACTGGAAAGCTACGTCCCCAAATAAGTTGGATGAGTTCGGTGAGTCCATAGCGGGCGGCGCAGCCAAAGGCTCCCCCCGTCGCCACTGCAACATAGTTCAACCACACGATGATATTTTCCTCTCTTGTTTTGGTTATCCGGCGTTATCAAAGCAAGGGTACCAGCAAAATCAGTACGAGTATAATACCGATGATGCCCAGGTACAGATTCAGGCTCCCGGACTGTAGCATTTGCAGCCACGCGGCCAGCCGATAGATCAGGCGCACGGTGGGCGCGAACAGCGTCGTTCCGAACAACGGCGCCACCTGGTGCTCAAAGCTCAGATGATGTACGAAGTAGCGTAAGCCCGTGTGTTCGTGGCGCATGTCCTCCGTGGGACGATAGACCATGCTGTAGAAGGTGCGCAGGGCATTGGAAAAGGCCAGCGGCGAGATCGCCACCTGCTCCGAGGTGCGCGGCAGACCGCCGTACCAGGCGGGCGTACGCCGACGCCGAGCGTGGGCTGCCCACCATAGGCCGAGCGGGAGCAACGCCAGCAGGGATCCGGCGATCACCAGCAGGGTTGGCGAGATAAATGCAAAGTGAGCGGTAAGTGGCACCAGAAGCAAGCCGGAGTGCAGGGCTGCGGCGCTTGCACCGGGGAACGCGGCCGTCACTCCCTTCCCCAATGCGAGCAACCACCACGGCATACCCACAGCCGTGGCCAGGACCAGCATTCCCAACAGACCGACGGCGCCCGCGTAACGGCCGGGGATTCCGGGACCCTGCACGTCGCCGTCGCCCAGCAGTCCGAGCCCGAATACCTTAATAAAGGTGGCGAATGCCACGGCGGCGGTAAGAGCCAGGCCCGCGCCCGCTATTGAAAGAGCCAGCGGGCCCGTCAGTCCCGGCAGATGAAAGCCCTGGAATACCGTCTGGAAGACATACCATTCGCTGACGAAGCCGGCCTGAGGCGGCATGGCGGCGAGGCTCATGGCGGCAAACAATGCGCCCACCCCCAGCGGCCATGCGCTGCGGCGCAGCAGACCTTGCGGGCGTAATCGGTAGTCGCCGGTGACCTGTTGCACACCATCGGCTGTCATAAATAATGCCCCTTTGGCCAACGCGTGACCCGCCAGGTGCAGCAGCCCCACGATCCAGCCGAGTCCTGCCAGCTCGGCGAGTCCCGCATGGCGGAACAGTAATGCAGCGGCGAGTGCGGTGCAGGCGATGCCAGCATTTTCCGCCGTTGACAGGCTGAGCAGACGCCGCCAGTCGTCCTCCTGAAATGCGTAAAGGATAGAGAGGATTGCGGTGAGTACAGCCAGCGCCAGGAGCGTGAGACCGAGTGCAAAGCCGTCACTGGCGGTACCCGGCAGCCAGATCACCAGGGCGCGGCTCAGGGCAAAGAAGGCGGCATTGAGGACGACGCCTGAGAGCAACATGCCGGTCGCGCCACTCGCACGCCCATAGACGCCCGGGAACCATTCGTAGAAGGGCAGCAATCCCAGTTTGGCGCCGAAGCCGATGATCAACAGGAGGCCGACCGCATAACGGGCGGTGGGCGAGAGTACGGCACCGGCCGCAGCAAAGTGCGTGAAATCCAGATTGCCCGCTACCGTACCCAGCCAGAGCAAGGCGGCGAGAAGGCACACGGCGCCTAACTCCAGCAAGGTCAGCATGAACAGGACGGCGCTACCCTCGCTGTCACTCTTTCGCTCACCGAGGACCATGAGGGCGCCGCCGAGGCTCATCAATTCCCAGGCTATCAGAAAGGCGGCGCCTTCGGTTAGTCCGAACACTCCCAGGGCGCCGAGCAGCGTGACGGCCGCCCCGGCGATCCACAGGCGTCCGCGAGCGAGCGGCGAACCCAGTGCGGCGGCCAGCGCGGCCGGTGCCAGGCCAAAGAGCAGCAGCCAGCAGGCTTCGGGGGCAAGATGGAAGGCGACCGGCGCGGTGAAGACGAGGCCGAGCGGTAGGGACGGTGACCCCTCGGGTAGTGCCAGCACCACGCCGACGATCAGCGCCAGCGCCCCCGCTGCCAGCAGGGCGCGCCCAAGATTCAGGGCTCGCCCGGCGAGGCCCACTACCCCGGCCAGTCCCCAGGCCAGGGCCGCCAGGACAATCAGGTGACTACTCAAGTTGACCTCCTTTCACGCGTTGTGGAAGCCGTTCCAGGAGGAGCAACAGTCCTTCGATAATGGCCGCAGGACTGGGTGGGCAACCGGGGAGATACAGATCGACCGGCAGCCATTCATCGAGTCCGTGGCCGGTGTTGTAGCCACCGCCCGCCACGCCGCCGGATACTGCACAGGTACCGTTCGCCATCACCATGCGCGGTTCAGGCATGGCATCATAGGTGTTAAGGAGCGGCTCGCGCATCGGCACCGTCACTGATCCAGTGACCAGCAGCAGATCGGCAAAGCGGGGTGAGGGGGTGAAAAAAATTCCCAGGCGGTGCAGATTGTAAAATGGATTGTTCAGAGCCTGAAGCTCCGATTCGCAGCCGTTGCACGATCCAGCGTCCACGTGGCGGATGTGCAGACTGTGCCTGAGCGCACCGAGGCACTGTTTGAGCCGTTGTCCCGCAGGCGCATTGATTGCGCGCTGCCAACGCAGGTCGTCACGCCGGCGTACCGCGAACATCCAGTCACCGGAGGGTTGCAGCGCATCGGTGGGACAGATCTCCGTACAAAGCTGGCACACGACGCAACGACCATAGTCGATCTGGAGGGGAGGCTCGGCCCCCGCTGAGGCTGCCGTTAATGCCCCGGTGGGACAGATCTCCGCACACTCGCGGCATTCACTCTGGCAATGCAGGGGGTCAAAACGCGGCATGCCCAGCACGCCCGCCTGTCCGTCCTCCCCGCCTGTGCGCGGCCAGGCGGTGGTGGCGCTACCTTGTTTCAGTCCAAACCAGGTCCAGATGGCCATATTTCGTTCCTAGCGGTCGCAGCCAGCGATGGTGAGGCCGAAGCTGGCTTCATTGATGGCATAGTCCATCATGTTGCTCCCATGCACAGTGCGCGGGAATACGCGCCAGTTGGAAAACGACGGTGATTTGATCTTGACTCGGGCCAGACGTCCGTCGGCGTCGCAGTGCACTACGTAGTAAAGCGAACCGCGCGGCGATTCGGTCCAGCCCAGCCCCTCCGCCCCGGATGGCAGGACCACCTCGGTGCGTACATCACCAGCTTTGGCCAGTCGTGGGAGCAGGCGCAGAATCGTCTCGAAGCTGGCATCGATTTCCTCGATACGCACCCGTGCGCGCGCGTAGGCATCGCCGCCGGTTTCCACGGGTACGCGCAGATCGACATCAGCATAGGCCGCGTAGGGATGATCGCGGCGCAGATCACGATCCAGACCCGAAGCGCGTTCCACCGGGCCGGTAGCGCCCTGATCGAAGGCGGTGCGCTGATCGAGTACGCCGGTATTGTGCAGGCGGTCCCGATAGCTGGTGGTGTCTTCCAGGGCGCGTACATAAGCGGCCACTTCGCGCTGCAGCGCACCGATCTGATGGGTGAATTCGGGGGCGAGTGACAGATCCCTGCGCAGCCCGCCCGGCACCAGGAGACCGCGCAGAAAACGGCTGCCGGTGAGGCGGGCGTTGATCTGCTTGACTCGCTCCTCCAGTAATTTGCCCTCGGCCTGACCGACCTTGAGGGTCGTGGTATCGGCCAGGTGTCCTAGAAAATGGAGATGGTTATAGAGACGCTCCAGCTCCGCCAGCAACACGCGCAGGCGGAGCGCACGTGCAGGGGCTGAGACCCCTGCCGCTGCCTCGACCGCCTGACAATAAGCCAGTGCGTGGGCGACGCTGCCGACGCCCGAAACGCGTTCGGCCAGGACTACCGCATGCTGCGCATTATGGCCTTCGAAGCGTTTCTCCATGCCACGATGCTTGAAAAACAGTTGCGGGTGATAGTGCAGGATGTGCTCGCCGATATAAAAGAAGAAAAACCGTGCCGACTCCACCACATCGGCCCGCACCGGGCCGAAGGGCAGCAGCTGCACATCGGGACCGGAGACGCCCGGCAGGGCGGGCGGCTCATGCGCAAAGCGCATAGGTTCCCCCGGATAATGCGGATCCAGGGGTGGGCAGGAAGGTTGTGCGCCAGCGTGCAGCACGAGGGGCAGCGGTTCGGGGTGGTCTTTAAAGCGCACACCAAACAGATCGCTGATCTCGCGTTCGTACCAGCCGAGCAGCGGCGTCTGTTGCGCCAGGCTCGGTACAGCGGGACCGTCGGTGCGCACACGCCACACGACAAAGGGTTGTTGCACGCCAGGCGAGGCCAGATAACATAACACCGGATGAGACTCCCCGCAGGGTATGTACCCCCAGGCCATTTGCATGCGCCCGCCGCTCTCCAGCAATTCGACGCAGGTGGCTTCCAGCGCATTCGCATCGATCTCGCGGCATTCCGCCGTCGTGCATATCATGGCGTCACTCCTGCGAGTGCGTTGCTCACAGCGTGGAAGACCGTACTGAAAGCGGACGGCCACCACAGACCCAGCACAAGAAGGGGGATACCGGCGAGCAGCATCGGCAGGGTACACCATGGACCGATAGCCTGCGCATCCGGTGCGGGGGTGGGCGCCTCGGTGAAGTACATGATGCGGAAGTGGTTGAGAAAGCCGGCAAAGATCACTACCAGCAGCACCAGCATGATACCGGCGGCCCAGACGTCAGTGGGGGTGAAACCGGCGCGCAGGACTGTGAGTTCGGAAAGAAACAATCCGAAGGGCGGCGCGCCAGTGATCGCCACAGCGCCCGCCAACCATAGTGCTCCGGTGAAGGGGAAGTGTGTGCCGACATGGCGGATACCTGCCATGTCTTTTGTGCCATAGGCGCGCATCATTGCGCCCGCACCAAAGAACATGAGCGATTTGTTCAATGCGTGATTAAGCATGTGATAGAGGGCGCCCGCGACTCCCAGAACGCCGCCGAAACCGAAACCGAGGGCTATTACGCCCATGTGCTCGATACTGGAATACGCCATCAGCCGCTTGACGCCGCGTTGGCGAACGATGAACAGCGCCGCGAGCGCCAGAGAAAGGACACCCAGCGTAATCAGGGCGACACGCGGCAGGGATCCGGTCCCGGTTGTTTGTTCCGTCACGGCTTTGAAGCGTACGATGCCCACCATCGCCGTGTTCAGCAACGCGCCGGAGAGCAGCGCCGAAACCGGTGCCGGTCCTTCGCTATGGGCATCAGGCAACCAGGTGTGCATCGGCGCCAGGCCGGCCTTGGTACCGTATCCGATCAGCGTCAGCAGGAACGCCATCGTGACCAGGGTCGGGTTCATATGCGGTGCGGACTGTGTCAATGCCTGCCATGTCATGTCGTAGCGTGGTCCCAGTACTGCGGTGCCGGCCCAATAGAATAGTACCGTGCCGAGCAGCGCCAGACTGATGCCGGCAGAGACCACCACAATGTATTTCCAGGCCGCCTCGATACTCTCCGATGCGTGCTCGAAACCCACCAGAAAGGTGCTGACCAGCGTGGTTAGCTCTATTGCGATCCAGTACACGCCTGCGTTGTTCATGAGGGGGGCGACGAGCGTGGTCCAGGCGAAACCGGCAAACAGCGCATAGAAGCGCATCAGGCGTTGCGGCTCGCCGAGCAAGCGCATGTAGCCGACGGCATAGATGGAGGCGAGTGCGTAGACCAGTGCGGCGCATAACACGACCCAGGTGCCAAGGGCGTCCACCAGAAGATAACCCCCCAGAGCGACGTGGGCGGTATGCGTCATAAACGGCAGTGGCAGCGCCGCTGCCGCAGTGATCAACGCCGCCCCCAGATTGATGCTTTCAGCCACGCGTGCCGAGCGTGCCGTAGCACACAGTACAACGGCGATCAGCGGTGCGATCAAAACGACGGAGACCAGTTCCATGATCATCCCACTAACTTCCGCAGATTAAGGCTGCTGGTTGTCCCGGCGCGCTCCATCAGATGGCGCGCCAGTACGCCAAAGCACGCGACGGCGACCAGCAGGTCGAACAGGATCACCATCTCGATGAGTAACGGCATGCCGGGGATAAGCACCTGGGAACCAATGAAAATACCGTTTTCCAGGATTAGCAAACCGAGGATGTGACTGATCGCTTCGTGGCGCACGGACAGCATGAGAAACCCGATGAGTTTCATGGAGAGCATCACGGTCAATGCGAGGATCACGACGGAACTGGTGGTGCCGATGGCGGCGGCGATGTGGTAGGCCACCGCGAGTGCGAGCACCACGGCGGCCGCGCCCACCACCATAGCGGTGGACGGTTGTAGGATGACATGAAGTTCGCGGTCGGCCCCCAGGCGTTGCAGGATGCGTAGGATCAGGTAAGGCAATAACAGACCGCGAAACAGCGCGGTCAACAGCGCGACCAGATACAGTTCAGGAAAATGTGCGTAGTAGGCCATGGTGGCCGACAGTAGTGCGATCAGCCACGACTGCAAACCGAAGGCGTACATGTAGTCGCGCAACCAGCGTGAACCCAGCATAACAAAGGCGAGCAGCAGGCTCCCGATAGCCAGCAGACTGAAAAGAGAAGCGGCCAGGGGTGTGAACTGCGGCAGCGTCATGGCATCACTGGATCTGGCTGGCGATCACGGCCAGAGCCGCGAGCAGAAATGAGGCGGCCAGCGTTTCCTGATAGCGGTAGAAACGCAATCGGGATTGCGCCGTTTCCACTACTATTACGGCACACGCCACGAGCGCGAATTTTCCAAGCAGGGCAATAGCGGCTCCAAACGCCCCCACGGCTGTTCCCTGTATCGACAGTGCCCAGGGTAACACCAACACATTGCAGAAGATGATATAGAGGATGAACTGCTTCATCATCGAGGCCCACCTGATCAACGCGAGCAGAGGGCCTGAGTACTCCAGAATACGCGCTTCTTCGATCATGTAGACTTCGATATGGGTGCTGGAGTGGATGGGCAGGCGGTCTGTTTCCACGAGCAAAAGGATGAAAAAGGCGCAGACCAGAAAGACATGCGCCGGACTCCAGTAAACCGCCGGGTCACCAGCAAGCAGGTGGTTTACGACGAACGGCAGCATGGCCTTGGCGAGTAGCGTAATGCCGACAAAGACCAGTATCAGAGTGGGTTCGGCGAGGATAGCGATCATCACGCTCCGGCTGGAGCCGATGCCGCCGTAGGCGCTGCCTGAATCGAGCCCGGCCAGTGTGATGAAGAAGCCGCCCAGGGTGAGAATGAAACCGCCCCCCAGGATGTCGCCCATATCGGACAGTGGCAGAGGATAGTTGGTCAATACGGGGATGAGCAACGGCACGATCATCATGGCCGTGAACGCTACGACAGGTGCTGAGAAATGCACGATCGAGGCGCCTTCCGGCACTACCAATTCCTTGTGGAACAGCTTCCAGAGGTCACGATAGGGTTGAATCAGATTGGGGCCGCGTGCGCGCTGCGTGCGCTCTTCGTAACGCAGGATGAAGCCTTGCAGCAGCGGTGAGAGCAGCAATACTGCAAGAACCTGGCCCGCCTGGAGAGCAATATCCTTCACCAGGCGGGGTCCATTGCGGGCGCGCATGCCTTGCGATGTAAATCCTGTGGTGGATAGCCCACAGAGAACAATCGACCGCACTTGCATGCGATCCAGAAATGTGAAACCTGAACCATACATACCCCTACCAGGACAGTACTCTGAGTTCGGTAGGAGTCATCAGCCTGGAAGGCAGTTTTAAAAGCGGACTCCATCGCCTTGTTTGGCTCAAATCTTATTAGACCGGCCAGTGGGTGTCAAGCTGCTACTGCTATGGAAGGTCAAAATAACTGGCTATGTTGATTCTTCTTAAGAAGTTTCCGATGAAGCTTTGTCGTTGATTTCGAAAATATCTTTGGGCCGTTCGATGTGGAAGCCCTGAGCATAATGAATGCCGATGTCCTTCAGCATTTCCAGTGTTTCTTCATTTTCCACGTATTCGGCAATGGTTTCAATGTCCATCATGGTGGCGATACGATGAATGGATTCAACAAAGGCATGATCCATTTTGTCGTGGCAGATGTCGCGGACAAAATTACCATCAATTTTCAGGAAGTCTACTGGCATATTCTTAAGATAGTTAAAGGAACTCAGACCGTTGCCAAAATCGTCCAGGGCAAACTTGCAGCCCAGCTCCTTCATTGAGGTAATAAAATGAATCGCCCTGCTCATGTTGGCAATGGCGGCGGTTTCGGTGATCTCAAAACATAGGTAGTCAGGGGAACAACGGCTATTCAATATTTCTGCGCGCACATAGTCGAGAAAAGTGCTGTCGCTGAGTGATTGTCCCGAGAGGTTAATGGAGAAAAACAATTTTTCGGGAAGGGTCTCATCCTGAAATTCATAAAGCGTGGTCAGTGCGTTATGCACGACCCATTTATCAATCTCCTGAATGAGATCATAGCGTTCGGCGGCGGGTAGGAAGGCCATAGGCGGCACCAGTTTGCCTTCGCTGTCTTGCAGGCGGATCAGAAGTTCGCAGAAGTGGTTGTAGTGACTATGCTGGCTGATGGGAATGATTTTCTGGCAGTGGAGAATAAAGGCATTACTATCCAGCGCCTGTTGAATATCTTTCACCCAGCGCATTTCTGTTTTGCGTTTTGAATACTCAAGATTATCTTCACGATAAACCTGAACTTGGTTGCGGCCATTTTCCTTGGCGGTATAGCAGGCTGTATCCGCTGCGCTGAGCATATCTGATGCGCTACCGGACTCGGCGGTTATTGGCACGAGACCGATGCTGACGCCTACTTCAAATGTGTTATTGCCCCAGGGAAAACGGGTTTCCTTAATCGCGGTGCGTATGAGGTTAGCAATTTTATGCGCCTGTTGCTCATTACAACCTTCCAGTAGTACACCGAATTCATCTCCTCCGAGACGGGCGAGTACGTCACTTTTTCTCAGCAGGGGCAATAGTTTCTGCGCCAGTTGCTTCAGCAGTTCGTCACCGGCGGCATGGCCGGCAGAATCGTTGACCACCTTGAATTGATCCAGATCCAGATAACACAGCGCATGGGAGGTTTTTTCATTGCGGGCATTCTGAATAATCTGGCCCAGGCGCCGTTCAAATTCACGCCGGTTTACCAGTCCGGTGAGACTGTCATGGGTCGCCTGATAACTCAGCTGGTAGGACATGGAGCGCATTTCGGTAACGTCGCGGAAAGTCAGAATGGCGCCAAATATGCCATGCTTGTCATCCATGATGGGTGCGGCAGTTAGTTCGATGGCAAACTCCTTGGCATCTTTTCTGATTAGTACGATATCATCAGTAATGGAGAGAATAATATGCTCATTAAGGGCGGTGCTAACCGGGTTTTCTGCTTCGATCTGATTGTCTTCGGAACTAAGATTAAAGATTTTTTCCAGAGGTTTGTTGAATGCGCTGTCGCAGGAATAGCCGGTTAGATGTTCCGCCACGGGGTTTATAAATTGTACATAACCTCGGTTGTCGGTAGTAATGACGGCGTCACCAACGGATTGCAGGGTGACCTGGGCCAGTTCTTTTTCCCGGGTTAAGTCTTTTTCAATCCGCCTGATTCGGCGGGTAGTGTAAACCGCAATGGTGATGCCGAGCAGCAGGGCCAGGCTGATTAAGACATAGAGTATATTTTTTGTATCCCGATTTGACTGGGCGGCCAGCGTTTTGATTTGTGCAATAGATTTATGTTGCAGTTGTTGAAGTTGCGCAATATATTTTATAACCTTGTTTTGTGCCTGAATAGCCTTACCAGTCATCAATTTTTGGGCTTGTTTCAGTTTTCCTTCCGTCGCGAGTTGGATAACCTGGTGCTGGATGGGAACCGTATAGTTCGAGGCAACAATCTGTTGCTCAAGAAGATGTTGTTCCCTTGCACTTAGATCCATATCCTTAAATTTATTATAGGCAACACTGATTTCGGTCGCATGCTGGTTAAACTGCATATAAGCGTCATCCCTTTTGAAGGGATCGGTCTCGGTTATCATCATGTAAAGGTTGAGACTGCGCTCGCGGGCCGCCGTACGCATGGTTGTGATTAGATGAAGTTTTACGCTTATTTTTTCAATAATAACTTCAAGATCTTTATAGGTATGGTTGGACTGGTCGATGCTGAAAAAACCGATACCGATATAGGTCAGTATCATAATGCTAAAGGCGAGAGATAGTAGCGTGAGGCTGATAGAAGACTGATCATTCCTTACCGCGGGTTGGCTATGTTTTTTAATATAAGTCATACTGGACAGGTTAATTATGTTAGATAATAGGTAACCATTCAGCTCACTGGGGCAGGGTCTTCAATTACTGTCCAGCTTAACGCCATCGATGCAATGGGTAACATGTGTAGGTTGGGCTTCGCGTTGCTCAGCGCCAACCTACATATAATGGCTTCCGGCGATAGTGCTGAATAGTTACGATAATAGAAACATGAGAAACATCTCTTATGTCAGGTAACAGTATAGGCGAAATATTCAGCGTCACAGGTTTTGGCGAAGGTCATGATCCGGCGATAGGTTGCATCGTCGATGGTTGTCCCCCGTGGAAAAGGGGTCTTGCAATGCCACATTTTAAAAAAGGAAAAAAGGTGTCTTGCAATGCCACATTTTAAAAAATCAAATGGACGTTGCAAACACATAAACGAATAAAACAATAAAATAAGCCATAATCCAGTTGGTGTTACAAATACGGATTCCGACTAAACCCATTCCGGGGTTCGTTTGATCTCTTTCAGGGTCTCATTCCCCGCTGCTCGCAGTGAAAAACAGTAGGGGTAGAGCGAAGCGCGAAGTCCAGGGGAAACCCATCAGCACGTTACCGATTAATACCCCGAAGCTTGCGGCGGGGTAGTTTATTTACACGGCCATTCTTCAGTAAGTTTCAGAAATTCATAATGTTCTTTCTCTGGTTGCCTCTTTAGTTGCATGAAATCTGCTCAAAATCATATTTTGTCATAAGACAGTAATTTAATATGTGTATGGTCAATTTAAGGGGCAATGTAGGGATGTTATAAAATACTAATACGATATTTCTTCATCTAATCTTCTCCAGATTTTATGTGTCCGTAAGCGACATCAAGACTAAATTGGTCTGAGTATTGGCTTTGTCGTCAAGCGAAAATCGACTGTGTGTTGTTGTATTTATCTGATTTATTTTGTTATAGGTTATGACATGGGATGTTTGTTGACCGTTTAATATTGTCTCTAGTCGTAGTTTTTATATTGTCCGCTTGCGGTGGTGGTAGAGCATCCGAAGTTGGTGGAAATAAAAACACGTCTATAAAAGGAACGGTCACTCTTTCGGGTACCGTTACTTATACTGACTATCGGGCTGATCCTGCTTTCGGATTGGATTACAGCAGGCCATTGGAAAAGCCCATCAGGGCGGCCATGGTTGAACTGCGGAACGGAAAGGGTACCGTACTGGCTTCCGGAAACACCACCGCAACAGGTGGGTATTCCTTCACGGTTCCTGCGAACTCGTCATTTCAACTCGTGGTCAAGGCGGCCCTGGGGAAAGATCCTGCTTCACCTGATACTCAGGTAGTGGATAATACCCGTGATGACGGCCATGCTCTGTATACTCTGTTTTTATCGGGTACCACAGAGACGAAGGATCTCGTGCGCAATTTTAATGCGGACTCAGGCTGGGATGGCTCGGCTTATTCGGGTGAGCGGGCGGCTGCTCCATTTGCCATTCTGGATACCATCTATCAGGCTCAGCAGTTTGTGTTGGCGGCCGACAGTGGAATATCATTCCCACCACTCATGGTAAACTGGAGCAAGAACAATAAGCCGGTTACACCTGTCGATATTGCCCGTGGCGATATCAGGGATTCTCACTATGATCCGGGAACCGGAAACCTTTATCTCCTGGGTGCTGAAAATCTGGATACAGACGAATATGACCCTCATGTGATTGCACATGAGTGGGCTCACTACTTTCTGGATAAATTTAGTCGTTCAGATAGTTTGGGTGGTGCGCATGCTACTGGTGATATTCTGGATCCGACGGTGGCCTTTGATGAAGGCTTCAGCAATGCTCTATCCGCCATGATATTGAATGATCCGGTATACGTTGATACCAAAGGCAAAGCGCAATCGGAATTTGTATCGGTAATGGATATCGAATCGGACTCTGTTGCCAGGACTGATGTTAATTCGGAAGGTGTGTTGCTGGATGGCTTCTATTCAGAAACATCTATTCAGGAACTGATCTATGATCTTTTCGACTCAGGGATCGCGGATGACGATACCATCGGATTGGGTTTTAAACCTCTTTACCTGGTGCTTGTCAACGGGCAACGAACCACGTCGGCTTATACCTCTATTTACAGCTTTCTCTATTTTCTAAAACAGGCCTATCCCGGGTTGAGTGATGCTATCACGGGTCTGGCCCAGGCGGAAAATATCGGACCAGGGGATGAATATCAGGACGCGGCTCATCCTTTCTACACGACCGTGCCTATGGATGTTACTGTCACAAAAGATGAACAGGGCAGGCTTCTGCAAACCTGGAACACCTTTGGTAATATCAGCGCTGATGATTCCGGTAACAAATTCAATAATCGTTTGTTTTTTAAATTCACTGCACCCTCTTCCGATTGTTATGTGTTAGGCGTTTATCCCGTATCGCCGACGCCAAAGGGTGATCTGCTCATCTATGGAACGAAGGGCGCGCTCATTGATCAATACAAGCAGGGATCACCCGAGTGGGCGGCCGGGAGTTTCAGCCGGAATCAGCAAATGAGCTTTGCTGTAGGTAGCCTTGGAGGTGAAGTTCATTTTGCTGTGCGGATGTCCCTCTCAACAAATCCACAGGTGGACTGTAGCAGCTAAAAAGGTGAGTACTTTGGCTTCCTTCGACAGGGCTCTCCTGAGCGACGCCGAAGGGCTTCCTTCGACAGGCTTCCTTCGACAGGCTCAGGACGAACGGTAATTTCTAAAGTGGACGGGTATTCGGAACAGATGTTTAGTGCCTTAAAAATAATTTTCTGCGCATTTTGTAGAAAATTATTTCGTGAAGGTACTTATCTTGTGGTTTATCCAGATTAGGGGGAATTAAAAATGTTTAATCGGGATTCGATACTTATACTGGTCTGTTATTTTCTAATGTGCAGCCTCCCCTCTGTGGTGAATGCAAAACCATCCGCGCCGATTGATATTGACAATGTTAATCCCAAAATCAGCCGACCTGGTGAAGAGGTGCGTTCTGTTATCCGCTTTACGCCCAGGACTGATTTGCAGCATGTGACGGTATCGCTTTCACCCTATAGCGGGATTGATCTGCTATCGTCCGAGCGGCATATCGAATTTACTAATCTAAAGCGTAACGATCCCCGTGAGATAGAGATCAGGATAAGGTTGACTAACAAGACAGGTTACCTGTCTGTCTTTGCTACAACGACCAATATGGCCGGTACTACTCAGACCAGGAGTATTGCGATTCGCTATGAATCTGCGGTAGATGCAGTGAACAAGAAAGGGTCTCGACGAATCAAGAAAAACTCACCAGAGGAAAAGCTGATTTTATTGCCAGGTTCGCCCCGTTAGAAAGGATCAAAAAAATTTCATATTCTTGAGATATAGTATTCTCGATTGACATAATTACATAGAGGCGGCAATGAAATCAGGGATGTGCATCATAAAGTGGATTTGTAAGGCGTTATTGGTTTTGCTGCTGTTTCTGCCGTATGACACACTGTATGCTTCACCCCTGGTGCCGGATGGGGTGTTGAAAGGGTTGGCTTCAGGCGCACCTCAGAAATTAATAGTATTGTTTAATGATAGTGTGATTAAACGTGAAGCATCGGCCCGGCGAAAGCGCGCAGGTTTGATGCACGATGACCGATCAATTCTTGCCTTTAAAGCAGCCCGTTATGATGATTTAAAGAAGAGAGTGCTATCTACCTTGCCGTCAGGAGAATTCAGAATAGTCCATGATTTCAGTCATCTCCCGATGTCGTTCATCAAATTTAAGACGAGAAAATCATTGGCTGAGTTGCTTGCGCATGCCGAGGTTAAAGCGGTTTACCGCAATGAAAAACTGTACCCGCGTTTGAGTGCAAACCTGGCATTGATTAATCAGCCATCTGTGTCTTCATTCACGGGCAAGGGGACGGCTGTCGCCGTTCTGGATACGGGTGTGGATTATACCCGTGCTGCATTTGGCGCTTGTACGGCGCCGGGCATCCCGGCCAAATGCAAAGTTGTGGTAGCGCAGGATATCGCCAGCAATGACGGGGTTCTGGATAGTTCCGGACATGGTACCAATGTTGCTGGTATTGTAGTGGAAGTGGCGCCTCAAACCCGCATTGTGGCATTGGATATATTCTCGGGCACCTCTTCCTCGGCTGTTTTGGTCGATGAAGGGATTAATTGGGCCATTGCCCATCAGTCAAAATATAATATTACGGCGATCAACCTGAGTTTGGGTGACGGGGTTAAATACACGACACCCTGTGGCAATATCTCTTCCAATCCATTTCTGGCTCCCATCATTAACGCAGAACTAGCGGGCATGCTTACGGTGATTGCTTCCGGTAATGATGGATTTATCGATGGTATTAATGCGCCGGCGTGTACGCCTGGGGCGGTTTCAGTCGGGGCGGTTTATGACGCCAACGTTGGCAGCCGACAATGGCCACCAGGATGTACCGATAGCTCCACTGCGCCAGATCAGGTGGCCTGCTTTTCCAATAGCGCCTATTACCTGACGCTACTGGCGCCAGGGGCGGTGATTACGGCTGCCGGCTATACCATGGCCGGCACATCCCAGGCCGCGCCTCACGTTGCGGGTGCAATAGCGCTTTTACGGTCGGCTTTCCCTGGCGACACGCTGAAACAAACGGTGTTGCGCATTACTGGAAATGGTGTTTTGGTGACTGACTCGCGTAATAATATTACAACACCCCGTCTCGATTTGCAGGCTGCATTTGGAGGGCGCTATTACGACAACGATATTCCCACCCTTCCTGAGTGGGGCATTATTGTTATGGGGGGATTGTTATTGCTGATGATAGTGATGGCGAAGAGAAGGAATCATTATTAAAAGTAAATCGTTTATGCGACATACTTTAGTGCGGTAAATATTTCTTTATTGTCAAATGAGATCGTCATTCCGGCGGAGTGACGTAAACCGGTGGGGTAGTTTATTCCGAAGGAAGGTCTGATTAATTCCGTTCGTTCTGAGCTTGTCGAAGGAAGCTTGTCGAAGGGCTCACCCCGAACGGTGAACTTAATCAGAGATTTCTTAATGTATTTTTTCATGGAGGCAGGGACGTTTGTGCGTGAGGATGAGGTTTGATGAATAATACACGTTCAGAGCATTTCGCTTTCCCGCATCTGAATCCATTGTTGCGCATGGTGGTCTTGTTTTTTGCCGTATTTTTTATACTTCATTTTACCTATCAATCCGCATCAGGCACGGTGGTTGAAAAAATAATTATTGATACAGCGACGGTGCGACCCAGTGCGTTTTTTATTAATCTGCTGAATGCCAATGAACATGTTTTCGCGCATGGGCATAGATTGATTTCGCCTTATGTCAGATTATCGGTTCTCAATGGTTGTGAAGGCACGGAATCCCTGTTTTTAATCATGGCGGCAATCATGGCATTTAAAGCCCCCTGGCGGCATAAGCTGGTAGGTCTGGTGTGGGGTATATTGATCATCTATCTGGCAAACCAGGCGAGAATTGTGGCGTTGTATTTTGCCTTGCGCCATGATCGGGGACTGTTCTCTGCCTTGCATGGTTATATTGCGCCGATTCTCATTATTGCTATCGGCTGTTTGTTTTATCTTCTGTGGATACAATGGTCACTCCAAAAAACACAGGCTTAAAATTATCCATTGCCCGTATGGTGGTTGCGATTTTAGTCATTGTTTCTCTAAGCGGGATCGCCTGGACGTGGGGCGATGTCTATGGGCGTGCTTTTTTTCCAGTGTATCGCTGGTCATTTAAAATACTGACGCCTTTTTTTAAGGTGGAGTCAGTGCGGCTTGAGACCTTAAGAGGGGAACCCATTATCAAGATCTATGCGCAGACTGCGGGGAAAAGATTATTATCCGGACGAGTTTTGCCCGATGGTATTTCTGTATCAAGCTCTACTTTGCTAGGTCATGCGCTGGAACATTTTATCCTGTTATTTTCTGTAGTGTTTTTGTGGCCGGTTCGGATCTGGTGGGAAAGATGGGCCTTATTGTTGTTCGCGGTTCCCGGCCTGATAATAATTGAGGCTCTCGACGTGCCGCTGGTCCTGGCGGGTGCATTGGAAGATTTAGTGTTGTTCAATCAGGATCCCAACTTGATTTCGACCTCTTTCCTTATCAATGGAATGAACTTTATGAATGGGGGGGGACGGTTGGCACTATCATTGACCGTCGCTATGCTCACAGTGTTTACCTGGCGCAAGCTGGTGAAACTACCTGAATAAAGATGAATCGGTTATACACCGCCAGATAAGCGCGGGCGTTACGAACGGCGGCGTTGACTTTCACTGCGGCTCTCCCCTTCAGTTGACGTATGGTATTGTCCGATATTCTACTGGTACTGTCATCGGTATAGATTGCGTTCAAGAGAGTGATGCCTCCGTAGGTACCGAAAGAAATGCGTTTATTCGTCTCGATTGAAGGTTAAAACCACCGCCTTTAGGCGGTCAGATTTAT
>CAZQVV010000037.1:0-22280 GCA_964596835.1 uncultured Thiohalophilus sp.
CTTGTCGAAGGAAGCTTGTCGAAGGAAGCTTGTCGAAGGAAGCTTGTCGAAGGACCAATAGATTAAGCCCTCTATTCACAGTATTTCTACGCTCAGGGTTCAACCCTTCGAGGCACTCAGGACTTCACTACGAACGTGGAAATTCACCCGTGATCGGGTATTTGGACCGCCTATTTAGTTAAATCCGGATTTCACCGTTGACCATTTGGGTGTGGCCCTATTACCCCAGGCACTATTTGATAAAAAGCCTGTAATTTATCCAACAGGCTGTGAAGGGTTTTTCTTGAGGCCGGACTGTTTTCCCGTATGCCCGCTTCGATTTGCCGGCATAGTATGGTTATCTCGGGAAAACCGAAACTACCGGCCGAACCGGTCATTCTATGTACCGAGATCAAAAAATCGCCGCCCGATGCCGCTCGTGTTTCTGCGGCAAGCCAGGTGTGCCCCGCGCTGAGGATATGTTGCAGGCGTGCGGGCAGGCTCGCACAGAATGTTTGTTGCAATGCATCGTAACGGCTTTGATAGTCAGATAAATCGTTAGACACGGTCTTACCCGTCCTTTGGCTCCCCTGAAAATAATAGATTTTAGCGGCGAAGGCAAATTCTATTTTCCTGTTCGGTGATCACGGTTGGGTGACGAATCTGCTAATATATCGCCATGGATATTTCTCATATTCTTGATCCGTTGAATGAAGCTCAGCGCCAGGCCGTCTGTGCCCCGCCCGGGCATGTGCAGGTGTTGGCTGGGGCTGGTAGCGGCAAAACCCGGGTGCTGGTGCATCGCATCGCCTGGCTGCTGCAGGCGGAAGGTGTTTCACCCTATGGCGTCCTGGCGGTAACGTTTACCAACAAGGCTGCCGGTGAAATGCGCGGGCGTATCGAGCACTTGCTCGGGATCCCCACCCGTGGCCTATGGGTGGGGACGTTTCACGGTATTGCGCATCGCCTGTTGCGCGTCCATTGGCGAGAGGCGGCGCTGCCGCAGGATTTTCAAATTATGGATAGCGATGATCAGCTGCGTAGTCTGCGTCGGCTGATACGCGAGCAGGGTATCGACGAGGATCACTATCCTGCGCGTGAAGTGCAGTGGTATATCAGTGCGCGAAAAGATGAAGGCCTGCGCCCGGAGAATATCGATGCTCATAATGACGCCCATCTGCAGCAGATGATCGAAATCTACCGGGCTTATGAGACTATGTGCCGACGTTCGGGGCTGGTGGATTTTGCTGAACTGCTGCTGCGCGCGCATGAGTTGTGGCTGAAACAGCCGCAGTTGTTGCGCCATTATCAGCAGCGTTTCCAGCATATTCTAGTGGATGAATTTCAGGACACCAATACTATCCAGTATGCCTGGATACGCATGTTGGCGGGGGCGGAGAGCCAGGTGTTTGCCGTGGGTGATGATGATCAGTCGATTTATGGCTGGCGTGGCGCGCGGGTGGAAAACATTCACCAGTTCAGCAAGGACTATACCAATACAGCCATCTTCCGGCTGGAGCAGAATTACCGTTCTACCGGCAACATTCTCAACGCAGCCAATGTGTTGATCGCCAACAACACCGCACGCATGGGCAAAAATCTCTGGACCGACGGTCACGACGGCGAAAAGATCCGTCTTTATGGCGCATTCAATGAGCTGGATGAAGCCCATTATATTGCCGGGCAAATTCAGGACTGGGTAGACGGCGGCGGATTGCGTAGTGACTGCGCCCTGCTCTATCGCTCCAACGCGCAGTCGCGGGTGCTGGAAGAAGCCTTAATCAAAAACAACATCCCCTATCGGGTTTACGGTGGTCTGCGCTTCTTCGAGCGCCAGGAAATCAAGGATGCGCTGGCCTACCTGCGACTGCTTAACAACCTCCAGGACGATGCTTCGCTGGAGCGGATTATCAACCTGCCCACCCGAGGTATTGGCAACCGTACCGTCGAGGCCTTGCGCGGGATGGCGCGCGACAACGGAATATCCATGTGGCAGGCACTGTGGCAAATGCAGGAGCAAAAAGGCCTGCCAGCGCGAGCGTTGGGAGCCTTGAAGAATTTTGTGGATCTGATCAATTCGTTAAAAGCCGCGAGCGCAGATCTGGAACTGAATAAAAAAATTGAACAGGTGATTCATCACAGTGGGCTCAAAGCACACTATGAAAAGGAAAAAGGCGAGAAAGGTCATGCACGACTGGAGAATCTGGACGAACTGGTCAACGCTGGGCGTTCCTTTAATGTCGATGACTATGACAGTGAGCTGCCGGAGATGGATGAGGTTACCGCTTTTCTTTCCCATGCGGCACTGGAGGCCGGTGAGACCCAGGCCGACGAATGGGACGATTGTGTACAGTTGATGACCTTGCATTCGGCTAAAGGGCTGGAGTTTAAACAGGTGTTTCTGTGCGGTATGGAAGAGGGTCTGTTTCCCCACCGTCTGTCGGCCGAGGATCCCGTGCGTCTGGAAGAGGAGCGCCGGCTGTGTTATGTGGGTATGACACGGGCGATGGAACGGCTGAATCTGTGCTATGCCGAGAAACGTCGTCTGTATGGGAATGACAAATACACGCGGCCGTCCCGTTTTCTCAGCGAGATCCCGGAAGAATATATTGATGAAGTGCGCCTGCAGACATGTTCTCCTGTGCCTGTTGTTCATTCTACGGGCCGTTCATTTATCCAGGAAGAAAATGCAACGGGTATTTCGCTGGGACAGCGGGTGCAGCATCAGACGTTTGGTGAAGGCGTGGTGCTGAACTACGAAGGCCAGGGCCGCCATGCCCGGGTACAGGTTAATTTTGCCGGGGCCGGTAGCAAGTGGCTGGTGCTGGAATATGCTAACCTGGTTTTATGCTAAATAGCTGTTCCGAATACCCGTGCACTTGTGAATTTTCACGTTCGTGGTGAGCCCTTCGACTTCGCTCAGGAGAGCCTTGTCGAACCATGAGCGTGAAAATGCTGTGAATAGAGTACTTAGTCTATTTATCCTTCGACAAGCTTCCTTCGACAAGCTTCCTTCGACAAGCTCAGGACGAACGGTAGTGTCTAAAGCTGAGGTATCCCCACGAAAATTTTCTAAAAATCAAAAACTTATCTGTCCGCCAATAAACGCAAAAATATTCATTGATGTATGTGTGACTAGCAAAGACGCATAAACAATCAAAAATTGGCATTTTTGGCGTTCATTTGCGGACTGTTCTTCTATCTTTTGAATTTTAAACAGTATTCGTGGGGATACCTCAGTGTCTAAAGTGTACTGGTGTTTGGAGCGCTTATTTAGAGGCGGTTGATCTTTCAGACAATAGATGAAAGATCAACCGCCCCTAGTGGTCTGGCATGAACGTTGAAGCGGTCAGTGAATAATGGCGGCTTCTGTATTCCTGTTGCCAGGCTTGGCCCAGCCTGAATCGGTTGCGAGTTTGCCCGGCTTGCCAAGATAGTGACCCTGGGCGAAGTCCACGCCAAAACTCTTCAGCAACACGAGCGTTTCTTCATTCTCGACAAACCCGGCGATAGTCTGTTTGTGCAGGGCATGGGTAATTTGGTTCATGGATTTAACCATGGCCTGATCGACACTGGATTCCGCCAGCCCCTTGATGAAGGAACCATCTATTTTCAGTTTATCGACGGGCAGATGTTTGAGGTAGGTGAAGGAGCAGAAGCCGGTGCCGAAATCATCCAGCGCAAACTGGCAGCCGATCTCCTTAAGTTTGTAAATGAACTCGCTGGCGACGGTGAGATTGGAAATAGTGGCAGACTCAGTGATCTCGAAAGTCAGCACAGAAGGATCGAGCCGGGTTTCCCGCAGCAGGCTCTGTACCATGGGCAGTAGCTGCTTATCTTCAAAGGCGTGCCCCGAGAGGTTGATGGCGAAGCGTACCGGCTGGTTGTTTTGATGCATTTCGGCCAGTTTCCTGAGTGCCGCTTCCACAGTCCAGCGATCGACATTATTAATCAGGCCAAAGCGTTCAGCAGCGGGCATGAAGCCGCCAGGCATGATGGTGTCACCGTTTTTCAATTTCATGCGTAGCAGGACTTCGTAGTCCTGTACCGTGTTGTCGGCAATGAGCATAATAGGCTGGAAGACCAGGGTAAAGCGATCCTGTTCATAAGCGTCGCGTACGCGGGTGGCCCACCCGATGTCTTCGGCCATCCCGTCTTTTTCCCTGTCTTCCGGGGCAGATAGATGCACACAGTTGCGGCCCTGCGTTTTGGCGATGTTGCAGGCCAGATCGGCATGCAGCAGCACATTTTCAGCCGAGGGGCTGTCGCAGGCTATCATCGAGATGCCGATACTGCAGGTGATATTGAAGGACTGTCCGTTATCGATATAGCGGAAGTTTTCGAATAGTCTGCGGGTATTCTCGGCGACTTGACGGGCGGCCTGGGTGTCCAGATTGTAGAGCAGCACGGTAAACTCGTCGCCCCCGAAGCGGGACAGTAGATCGCCTTCACGGATATTCTCATGCAGCATTTTTGTACATTCGAGCAGTAGACGATCACCGGCAGCGTGACCGAGCGTGTCATTGACGCACTTGAACTGATCCAGATCCAGATAGAGCATGGCGCACTCGACGCCGCTACGCGCGACGCGGGTCACCAGGCGTTCGAGTTCCTGCATGAAATACTTGCGGTTAAACAGGCCGGTCAGGGCATCGTGCTGGGCCTGCCAGGTCAGTTCATGTTCAAAGGCTTTTTGCGCGGTAATGTCGCGTGCCGTACCGGTGATACCAATGAGTGTACCATCCTCATCGAACTGGGGGCGGGCATTAAAGCTGAGATGGCGGGGGCTGTCTTCCCGGTCGAGATGAACCGTTTCATAGTTTAACAGTTCCTGCCCCTGTTGCAGACTGGAAAGAGCATCCAGATCCCGCTCCACGGATTCCTGTGCCTGGAAGTTGCTAAAGGGCTGGCCGATCATCTCTCGCGGCGTGTAACCGTAAATTCGGGTTACCGCATTATTGAGGTAGGTCCAGTGGCCTTCGGCATCCATACTCCAGACCAGATCGTGAGCCAGCACCACCAGATTGCGGTAGCGGGCTTCGGCCTCGACCAGCTTCTTTTCCGCCGCCTTGCGGTCAGTAATGTCGGCTACCAGACAGGTAAAGTATTCCTTGTCATGCATGCTCATCCGGCTCAGGCGAACCGAGACCGCAAGGTGATGGCCCTTGCGGTGCAGGCCACAGGTTTCCTGTTCTTTTTGCAACAGATCGTGCTTGTCATAACGGGCAAAAACATCCGGTAGCAGCATGCCAAGGCGCTGGCCGTGAACGTCGTAGCCGTGATAGCCGAACAGTTCCTCAGCCGCCGGGTTGAAAGTTTCGATTTCCCTGTCTTCATTGACGACGATGATAGCCTCGGCGGCGTGATCGACAATGGCGTGCATGTGGGATTCCTGGTCGCTCAGGCGGCTGAACAGTCGTCCCAGAGTTTGCACCAGGGAACCGATCTCATCCACCGATCGGGGTCGCAGGCGACGAGCAAGATCCAGGTAATCGGATGCGCCGCTGTTGGCTACCAACTCATGCACAGGCGCCAGCGACTGGTTGAGGCCACGGATCGTCAGCAAGGTCAGGGCAAAGGACATCAAACTCATGAATAACCAGATCAGCAAAATTTCTGTGGGCAGGGTGCCGGTTTGCCGCCAGTAGAAGCGCAACAAAATGGTGGTGCATAGCACCGGCACGAGGACGCCGATCAACAGCATTTGAGATTTCATGCTGACATGAATCCGGGTGTGACCCACATGGTGCGCCAGGCGGCCCAGGGTGGAGAGTGACAGCAGATAACCGGGGAGACCGGTCATAATGGCGATCACCAGTTGCAGTAGAATAAAATGCAGCAGGCTGATGTAGGTGCTTGTGTTTTCCGGGTACAGGCCATACCAGTGCTGGATGGTGGGGATACTTAACGCATAGATCAGGAACACCCCCCAATAGTTGTCGCTGAAGTTGCTGAGACGCCGGTTTAAGGTTTCAGGTAGCGTAGCCTGATCCGGGTGCTGCTCCAGCCAGTGGGTGATCGGATTCAGATAGCGCATAAAATGCACAGCCTGTCCCAGCAGCAGCACGATCGAGGTTGCAATAAGCAGTGTGTTTCCGGGCCAGGAAAACAGGGTGGCCCGGTCGATCATGCCCAGGTTGACGGCGAGGGCATAACCAAGAAGAGGGGAGAGGGCGAAACTGGCAGTGGCGAGAAAAAGCAGGCGGTTCTTTAATGACGAAATCGTATATTCCATAAAACCTGCTGTGCCCGTATTGTTATTGATTCAGGTAGTGTTGTAATCAGGTGGCCGGGGATGAGGTTAACCGAAGCCACTGAAAGGAACTGTAGACTACGTTCCAAATGATGGCAGAAAGAAGTGAGCCGTGCCAGAAAATATTTCAGTCGCGGTTAGCGCCGTTTATTAATGCCCTCCCGAGAATAAATAGTGGAACTGTTTGAATTGCCGGGAATAAATTTCTTAGACTCAAATATCAGAATTTTATGATTTGGTAAGAGGGGCAAATGAAAAGATAAGAATTCATTAAAAATCTGGAGCCGCTTCAAGAAGAGGGTAGTGAAGGACGCTGAAGTTAAGACAAAGAACAAAAATATGCACAAGATCGCCTTTGGAATCAGGGACATCTCCATTGCTTGTATTTCATATAGAAAACAGATGCGCAGTGAATCAGATAAAACAACACTCGGACTACCGGCATAGAACTACTATCGTCATAGTTGGCGTGAACTTTAAACCCTGGGGTATCCCCACAAATATTTTTAAACAAACCAAACGCTTATCTGTCTGCCAATAAAGGCGAATATACGCAAAAGTATTGATGGTTGTGTTCTGTGCCTCAGGCACATCAACACAAAAAATAGTGGCGTTCATTGGCAGATATTTTTTTATCTATGTAATTTTAAACATTATCCTGTGAGGGTACCTCAGCTTTAAAACAAAAAAATGCAAAATTAATACCGGTATTGGAGGGTGGCAAGTCTGGTGGCCTAAACGTCAATCAGGCGCCGGCAGAGATCAGGGTTGGCCAGTTTCTAATCCATGGTTGTGCGCCGGGATTAGTAGGGTCGATTCTGACAGAGCAGGCAGAAAGGGTGCAGGAGAGTTATACACACCTGTTCTAAATCAATGATTTATATGTCACAAAAGAGTCAAATTAATATTTATCGCGACGAAAATAGCCTAAGCCATTGTTTATTCTTGATAAAATAGCTGTTGACGCTTTTTTGTCCGGCCTAAATATAAGCATATTCCTATACATTGCTTTATTATCCCGGTTTCATCCACAAAGTTATCCACAGGTCGCCCGTTTATGGTGTCTGTTTCTGGGTCCTTCCAGCGTGGGAGTCGCCCCTTTACCATTGCAGCAGAATCCATTGATTGTTGTACGGATTTTCCAGATCGTCAAAGCGCTGATCCACAAAGCCATCGCCGTTGGTATCGATCATATAGTAGGGCGGGCCGTAGCTGGGTGTGATCTTGATATAGCGCAGGACGCCGTTGACGCGGTATTCTTCAATAGTGCGATCCTTGCGATGAATAATGTTCACTTGTGGCTCGGGGATGTTGGTGCTTTTCTGAGGTTCTTCCGGCAGAGGGGGGGGAGGCATCAGCGAATCCTGCGCCAGGGCTGCGCCAGTAAACAGGTAAACAATCAGATATGGCGTAAAAAATAATTTCATGGTGATCCCTGAGTCGTGCGTCCACTAATGACTAAATACAAGTTAGGGTGAGTGAGCCGAATAGTAAACTAAAATAACCGTACTCGCTTGCAGAAAGTAAAAATAGTCGAACGTACCCGATTGCGAAGGTTTTGCCTGGGGGCAAATCGTGCGATCCTACTTTTCCTGACACCCTAAACGTTACTTTGTTTCCTGGAATCGATAAAATCTGAATGATGTCTCACTCCCCTCCCCCACCTTTTATCATGGTTGATGGTTCGTCTTACCTGTTCCGGGCTTATCATGCCATGCCAGGTTTCACGAATTCCCGTGGTCAGCCGACAGGTACGATCTATGGTGTGATCAATATGATTCGTCGTCTGCTTAAGGACTATGAGCCGCAGCACATCGCCATTGTTTTTGACGCTAAAGGCAAGACTTTTCGTAATGATATGTACCCCGAGTACAAGGCCAACCGCCCGCCCATGCCCGATGATCTGCGCCAGCAGATTGCGCCTATCCACGAGATTATTCGTGCTATGGGCCTGCCCCTGCTCTGTATTGATGGAGTGGAAGCGGATGATGTGATCGGCACGCTGGCGGCCGAGGCGACGGCGAAAAAAATCGACACACTGATCTCCACTGGCGATAAAGACATGGCGCAACTGGTGAACGAACATGTCAGCCTGATCAACACCATGAACGACAACTATAGTGATGCTCAGGCAGTGAAAGAAAAATTTGGTGTGACGCCCGCGCAAATCATCGACTACCTCACGCTGGTGGGGGATACCTCGGACAATATTCCCGGCGTGCCTAAAGTTGGCCCCAAAACCGCAGCCAAATGGCTCAACCAGTACGGCAGTCTCGATCAACTGCTGGCGCACGCCGATGAGATTAAAGGTAAGGTGGGGGAAAGTCTGCGCAACAGCCTGGAACAGATCCCGCTGTCACGACAACTGGTCACCATAAAATGTGACCTGCCGTTGGACGTCCCGGTGGACAGATTGCAGTGGCGTGAGCCGGATCGGGAGACGCTGCGGCAGTTGTATTCCGAATATGAATTCAAAAACTGGCTGGCGGAATTGCAGGATGGCAGGAGTAACGTGGGCATCGATTCCGGGCAGGCCGAGGTGCACTATGAAACGATTTTCGCCGAGGACGCGCTGGAAGGCTGGCTGGAGAAACTGAAGGCTGCCGAAGTGTTCGCCTTTGATCTGGAAACCACCAGTCTGGACTATATGCAGGCGCAAATCGTCGGCCTGTCGTTTGCAGCGAAAAGCCATGAGGCCGCCTATGTGCCGCTGGCGCATCGCTATGAGGGGGCGCCCGGACAGTTGGATCGGGATACGGTGCTAACGCTGTTCAAACCCCTGTTGGAAGACAGGCAGCCACGTAAGCTGGGACAAAACCTGAAATATGACATGAATGTGCTGGCGAATTATGGCATTGAATTGCAAGGCATCGCCTATGACACCATGCTCGAATCCTATGTGCTGGACAGCACCGCCAGCCGTCATGATATGGATACCCTGGCCTTGAAACATCTGGGTCATCAGACCATTCATTATGAAGACGTCGCGGGCAAGGGCGCCAAACAGATCCGCTTTGATCAGGTAACGATAGAAGAAGCCGCGCCCTATGCGGCTGAAGATGCCGACATTACTCTGCGCCTGCATGAAAAATTCTGGCCGCAGTTGCAGGCTGTACCGGCACTGGAGCGTGTGTTTCGGGAAATTGAAATGCCACTGCTGCCAGTGCTTTCGCGTATGGAGCGCGCTGGTGTGCGTCTGGATTGCGAGATGCTGGAACAGCAGAGCAACGAGCTGGCGGTACGCCTGAACGAGCTGGAACAACAGGTTTTCGATATGGCAGGTGAATCCTTCAATCTGGGTTCCCCGAAACAGTTGCAGGTCATTCTGTTCGAGAAACTGAAGCTGCCGGTGAAGGCGAAAACACCCAAAGGCCAGCCATCCACGGCGGAATCGGTCTTGCAGGAACTGGCGCATGACTACCCCCTCCCGAAGTTGATTCTGGAATACCGATCCTTGAGTAAACTCAAATCCACCTATACGGACAGGCTGCCCCTGCAAGTGGATGCGGACAGCGGCCGGGTGCATACCTCCTATCATCAGGCGGTGGCGGCCACGGGCCGCCTGTCGTCCTCGGATCCCAATCTGCAGAATATCCCGGTGCGCACCGAGGAGGGTCGGCGGATTCGCAGGGCGTTTATTCCCGCAGCGGGTTATCGCATGCTGGCGGCGGATTACTCGCAAATCGAGCTGCGTATCATGGCGCACCTTTCGGGTGACACGGGCTTGCTTAATGCCTTTGCGGCGGGTGAAGACATACACCGGGCCACGGCGGCGGAAGTCTTCAGCCTGGCGCCGGAGGCGGTCAGCAAGGATCAACGCCGCTCGGCCAAAGCGATTAACTTTGGGCTGATCTACGGCATGTCAGCCTTCGGTCTGGCGCGGCAGCTGGATATTTCCCGGGCTGATGCCCAGGATTATGTGGATCGTTATTTTGCCCGCTATCCCGGTGTCAAGGATTACATGGAGCGGACACGCGCACGCGCACGCGCGCAGGGCTATGTGGAAACCGTATTCGGCCGTCGCCTGTATCTGCCGGAAATCAATGCGCGCAATGCCCTGCGCCGCCAGTATGCCGAGCGCACGGCTATCAATGCACCGATGCAGGGGACCGCAGCCGATATCATCAAGCGGGCCATGATCGAGGTGGATCGGGTGCTACGGGAGACCGGGATCAATGTGCGCATGATTATGCAGGTGCATGATGAGTTGGTATTCGAGGTGGCTGGAGAGATTCTGGACGAATCGGTGGAGATCATCCGAAACAGCATGGTCGATGCGGCAAGGCTGGCGGTACCCCTGGTGGTGGATATCGGGATGGGCGATAACTGGGATGAGGCACATTGAACCCGAATAATTCATCTCTGAATTATTTGGAAATTTCAATAATCTTTTTGAACCTTTTCAAAACTTCCCAGTCATAGTTACCGTGCAGCAACGCACAATTCCCACAACCCTCCCTGGTGGGAATTGGAGTATGCCCCGGTCCCCAATGCCGGGTTATTTGGCCCCGGAAGCCCAATCCCCAATTCTTCCGGGGTTTTTTTATGCGACTAACCCTCTCGGACAGTTAATTAAAACGGCCTTAATTATTTTTACCCTCCTGAGTTGTTATAGCACATATAAGCCAGGTACGCTTTTTAATGCGGTAACAGCGAGTTATTCCAACCGGGTCCAGGGGACTCATGGTCGTTGGGGGGGGTGAGATTTACAATATTTAACAATTACTGAGCTGCAATCCGCGTGTGTTCGCCTAAACTTACACTCTGAGCCAGCCCCCTGCCCTTCAGTGGTGGCTCACACAGCGTAAGCGCCGCGTTTACCTACCCCGGATCAGCCCATTCCCCCGTCCCTAAAACCCGATCCGGGGGTTTTTTATCCGCTGTTTCCAGCGTTTGTCAGCCACTGAATAAGTACGGACCGGGCTTCCTCAACGCCCTGTTTTTTCAGTGCCGAGAACAACTGAATCGTTACGGCCGGATATTGTTCGAGCATGCCCTTTATCTTCAACAGGGTACTTTTTGCCGGGCCGCGTTTTAGCTTGTCGGCCTTGGTCAGCAGGACATGGACGGGCATGTTCGCATGTTGGCACCAGTTCAGCATTTTCTGATCAAACTCGGTGAGAGGGTGGCGAATATCCATCAATAGCACCAACCCCTGTAGCGATTGCCGTGTTTGCAGATAGTCCGTCATGGCCCGGCCCCATTTCTGTTTGACGTGCTCGGGAACTTTGGCATAACCATAACCGGGCAAATCGACCAGTCGGGTGTCTTCATCCAGAGCAAAAAAAACCAAATGTTGGGTGCGGCCCGGGGTTTTACTGGTGCGCGCCAACCCGTTGCGTTCGGTAATCGTATTCAGGGCGCTGGATTTGCCGGCATTGGAGCGCCCGGCAAAAGCTACCTCGGCACCGGTGTCGGCGGGCGCTTGCCTTGGGTCGGGTACGCTGGAAAGAAAATTTATGTTTGAAAAGGGGTTTTGCACGTTTAATCCTGAGCTGTTTACTACGTTGCCTACGTTGTTTTCTGATTTTTTGATATACGTCAATTACTAGAGTGAGATATAATTCTGCCGCTTGATCTGATGGCGTGCTTCTTGATATAACAGCCGCGACTGATGGGCGATTCAGGCGCTGATTCTAATCTGACGGCCCTGTTGTAACAGAAACAGCGATTCATAAACCGAAATAATGACGTATACTAACGTTTTTTTACCGCTTGAAGACTTAAACATACAAAGAATTTTAGGAGAACTAAATGAAAAATTTGATCATTGCCACAGCCGCTACGCTTGCTTTGATGGCTTCTGTTACTACCGCGCAGGCTGATGCTAATGCTAATGGCAAGAAAACTTACGACTCTGTCTGCTTTGCTTGTCATGGTACAGGCGCCGCGGGTGCTCCTATGATTGGCCATAAGGATGCGTGGGCGCCTCGCATTGCAAAGGGGATCGCTACGCTGGATAAACATGCGCTGCATGGTTTTCAGGGTAAGAAAGGCGTTATGCCGGCCAAGGGTGGCCGTACCGATCTGAGTGATGCTGACGTTAAGGCTGCTGTAGCTTACATGGTTAGCAAGGTCAAATAATTCGGGGTCTGTGCAGGTATTGCACAATGCTTCGATTCTACATTTAAACTCAACGTTGGTTAAAACTCATGAAGTCCAAGATCCTGTTTTCATTGATAATGTTGTCTGTTTTTGTCTCCAGCGCCAGTCAGGCTGCGGGTAATGTCGCAGCAGGTAAAACGAAAGCGCAGGTTTGTTTCAGCTGCCACGGCATGAATGGTGCCGGCAATGTCAATCCTGCCTGGCCGGCGTTAGCAGGCCAGCATGCTTCGTATATCGCCAAACAACTGGCCAATTTCAAAAGTGGAGCACGTTCCAATCCGCTGATGAGTGCGCAGGCTGTCAGTCTGAGCAAGCAGGATATGGCGAACCTGGGGGCGTTTTTCGCTTCCCAGAAAATGAAAACACGATCAGTGGATGAGTCCAAAGCCAGCCTGGGTGGAAAGATCTACCACGGGGGTAACAAAGCCACCGGCGTGGCAGCCTGTATGGCCTGTCACGGCCCGTCAGGTGAAGGTAATCCTGCTGCGAAATTTCCTCGGCTGAGTGGGCAGAACGCGCCTTATGTCGTTAAAGCCCTGGAGGATTTTCGAAGTGGTAAGCGCAAAAATGATCCCAATAGCATGATGCGCGGCGTGACGGCCAGAATGACCGACAAGGAAATTAAGTCTGTGGCTATGTTTGTTTCCGGTCTGCACTAAAACCAGAGTGGCTGAACGTTGTTACTGACGATTACATCGTAGTGTAATCGTCAGTATCAGAAAAAGGCGGTATTATTACCGCCTTTTTTTATGCCTGTACCATGTCGCCAAGGAACCTCTGCATCATTATAGGGTCATTGATAACGGATATTATAAATATCCGGGGGGGCGTTTGTGCCGACGCTACGGATTCAGATTAAACTTAATGGAGACTAAATTATGTTGAATGTTCTTCGTACATCTTTGACACTGATAATGGTGCTCGTATTTTTCTCAACGGCGTCAGCGCGTAATTATGATGAAGGTATTGAATACCAACGCCTGAAAGAACCGGTGCCGACCCAGGTGGGGCCGGGCAAGATCGAAGTGGTGGAGCTGTTCTGGTATGGCTGCCCGCATTGTTTTCGATTGGAGCCGGGGTTGAATGAATGGTTGAAAAGCAAGCCGAAAAATGTTGAATTCATTCGCATTCCGGCTGTTTTCAACAAAACCTGGGCGCTACATGCCAAGGTTTATTACACCGCCAAATTCCTGGGAATTATAGGCACATTCCACAAAGCTTTTTTTGATGCCATCCATCTGAAAAATGAACCCATGAATACCGTCGCAGAGGTGAAGAAATTCTTCATCCAGCAAGGGGTATCAGCGAAGAAATTTGATGATGTATTCAACTCCTTTGGCGTGGATGCCAAGGTACGCCGGGCAAGAGAGCTGTCCAGGGAGTATGGCATTAGCGGGGTACCGACACTGGTGGTTGATGGGAAATACCGGACAGACGGACCGATGGCCGGTGGTCACAAGGGCATGATCGAGGTGCTGAATTACCTGATCAAAAAAGAATCGGGCAAATAGGCGTCATTCGCCAGGGTCTTCGGTTAGTCCCGTTCGTCTTTTGGAGCCGTGTTCGACCAGGTATAACGCACGACAGGCTTCGGTAATGTCCGGGGCTCGCCGTGGGTAGGCTTCAGGAGATTAAAAATTTAAGTAGATACCACCTACCGCGTTAAGGGCTGTGTTTTAAAGGATCCTCCCCTCAGGCCGATAGGCAAGAGTAACTGAGAACCCGGCGCCTGATCTTGCCCGTGGTGTTGCCGGGATAAACATGGATGCAAAGGAGGATGACCCGCATGAAGGCAGCTGAGCTCTTTATTAAATGTCTTGAGAACGAAGGCGTAGAATATATTTTCGGAATTCCGGGTGAGGAGAACCTGGACGTCATGGATGCGCTGCTGGATTCATCGATTAAATTTGTGACTACCCGGCATGAGCAGGGCGCCGCTTTCATGGCGGATGTCTATGGCCGACTCACGGGTAAGGTCGGCGTATGCCTGGCGACCCTGGGTCCGGGGGCGACCAATCTCATTACCGGGGTGGCAGATGCTAATATGGATCATGCCCCCGTGGTGGCGATTGCCGGGCAAGCCAGTACCCAGCGCCTGCACAAGGAGTCGCATCAGGTGCTGGATTTGCAGCTGATGTTCCAGCCTATCACCAAATATTCCTCACGTTTGCTGACGCCCAATATTATCAGCGAAGTGGTGCGCAAAGCGTTCAAGGTGGCGCAAACGGAAAAGACCGGCGCCTGCTTTATCGAATTCCCGGAAAATATTGCCGAAATGGAAGTGGATGATGTGCCGCTTGCCGTCAAGCAGGCCGCCACGCCGGAGCCGCCCCGTGAAAAGGTGGAACAGGCGGCGCACATCATTTCCAATGCTAAAAATCCGATCATTCTGGCGGGTAATGGCGTGGTGCGTAATAAGGCCTGGGCGCAACTGGCGGACTTTGCCGAACGCCTGCGCATTCCTGTGGCCAACACGTTTATGGCCAAGGGGATCATCCCTTTCAAACACCCTATGGCCCTGGGTAGCGCTGGCCTACAGGCCAATGACTATATCAGTTGCGGTTTCAACAAGGCCGATGTGATTATCTGCGTTGGTTATGATCTGGTAGAGTACCATCCCTATCTATGGCACCCGAGCAAGGATCGTATCATCGTCCATATTGACCAGTCTCCTGCTGAAGTCGATGCCTACTACCCGGTCAATGTGGGTGTGGTTGGCGATATTAAACATTCCTTGCTGAGCATCATGGAGGTTGCCTCACCGGCCACCGGTAATACCATGCGCGCCCTGCGTGAGGCGCTGATCGAGGACATGAACGGTTTCAAAGACGATAACCAGGTGCCGATGAAACCGCAGAAGATCATCTGGGATTTGCGCACGGCAATGGAACTGGAAGACATTGCTATATCCGATGTGGGCGCACACAAAATGTGGATGTCGCGCATGTTTCGCTGTGAGTTACCGAATACCTGTTTGATTTCCAATGGTTTTGCCAGCATGGGGATTGCAGTTCCCGGTGCGATTGGGGCCAAACTGGCCTATCCGGATCGCAAGGTAGTGGCGGTTACCGGTGACGCCGGTTTCCTGATGAATTCACAGGAAATCGAAACGGCCTTACGGCTGAAGACGCCGATTGTGATTCTGATCTGGAGCGACAGTGCCTATGGCCTGATCGAATGGAAGCAGATGAACCAGTTTGGGCGAAAGTCCAATATTGATTTTACCAACCCGGATTTTGTCATGTATGCGGAATCCTTCGGCGCCAAGGGCTATCGCATCGAACGGGGCGAAGATTTGCTACCGACACTGAAAAAAGCGCTGGCGGACAATACCGTCAGTGTGATTGATTGTCCGGTTGATTACAGTGAGAATCTTAAGCTGACCAGCAAGCTGGGCGAGATGGTCTGCCCGATTTAGCCGGATTTAATTTTGACCAAATAGATTGAATGGTGTAACGCTATAATTGTCATAGTGATGTATTCTAATCTCTTTGGGCGGTAATATCCCGGCTGCTTGCCGCAAAACCCATCAACCCGCTGCAAGCAGACAGGGTAGTTTATTAGCCAATTTATTCTGGAGCAAAAAAGTACGATGCCCGAGCAGAAATCAGCCGGACAGATTCTGCATGTCATGAGTTATAACATTCAGGTGGGGATTGCCACGTCCCGGGCGAGCCATTATGTGACCGGTAGCTGGAAGCATATTCTCCCCAGTGCCCAGCGTCTGCCCAATCTGGATCGTGCGGCAAGATTGATTCAGCAATATGATATCGTTGGCCTGCAGGAACTGGATGCTGGTAGTCTGCGCAGCAATTTCATCAATCTTGCCGAGTACCTTGCCGAGCGCGCGGATTTCCCCTACTGGTATCATCAGGTCAATCGTAACCTGGGGCAGTTGGCGCAGCACAGCAATGCCTTTCTCAGCCATTTCAAACCGGATCGTATCGAAAACCTTAAGTTACCGGGGATTATTCCCGGACGCCAGGCTATCATGGCGGTGTTCGAGTCAGAGACTGATGCGCTGGCGGTATTCATTCTGCATTTGGCGCTGGGTAAACGAGCGCGCATCCGGCAACTGGGCTATATCGCCGAGCGCGTCAACGACTATCCTCACGCCATTGTCATGGGCGATCTGAATTGCCGGGAAGATAGCCGGGAAATGCGGCTGTTGTTCAGGAAGACCCGGCTACGGGAACCGAGTGATAAAATGTGTACCTTCCCCAGCTGGTGCCCGCAACATCATATCGATCACATCCTGGTAAGCGCGGAACTCACAGTGAAAAACGCCTGTGCGCTACGCCATGAAGTTTCTGATCACCTTCCGTTGACCATGGAAATAGAATTACCGTCAACCATTCAACTAAACCGTGATACTCACCAGGGCTTATCGCTGGAAAATTACCTGGGTCGTTCTATAATTTCCAGATGAGCGACAAAGGCAGCCGCAAAGCGGATCTGTGGCAACGGAAGTATTATGAGAGCCTGGATGAGCTGGAACAAAAAGAAAAACAATGGGATGAACTTGAATCCCTGCTACGGTTGCTGGCATCGCGTTTAACATTACTCTCGGATGCCCATGATGAGCAGCTGGAAAAGAAACTGGACAAGCTGCGCAGTAATCTTCGCTATGAAGATAACACCCTCAAATTCCGTCCCTTGATCAATGACATTTCATCAGCGATTGCCCGCGCTGATGCTGAAATAAAAACCAAAAAACCCGAGCCTGAATTTCAGTCTGCCAAGAGCCTGAATAGGCTTCTGGATGAGATTAAGATCCCCCTTGTTTTACAACGGCAGGAAAAGCACGTTCGCAAACGCATCGGGCAGGCGAGATCTGAAAAAGATATTCCCGATCTGATTAAGGATATGGCCGAGCTTCTTGGCTTAACTATCGAGTATCTGGTTGAAAAAAAACATGATGCCACGGATGCAACGGAAAGGGATGAGCAGCCTGGAGAGCAAACAGGGAAAAAGACAGAAGAAAAAACAGGGTTTCTGAAAAAGCTCTTTTCAACGGCAAAAAACGAATTGGAGGAAGTCCCGGAAATACGTCCAATCGAACCCGAAAAGGATGTCACCGGAGCAGGTGCTGTTTCAGTTACTGTCCCGCTTGATGCATCGGTCGATATTTCTATTGATGGGAATATCGATCTTGACACCGGGCAGGATGCCGCCAGCGAACCGGTTACGGAATTATCTGCAGAGGATATCCGTTATGCCGCCGGTATCCTGATCGAACTGCTGGAAAAACTCGATCTGCCGCATGATCTCTGTGTCGAGGCCGGACTGATACGTCAGCGCATGGAACCCTGCCGGGACCAGGAAAGACTGGCGCAGGGGATTGAAGCCACCGCAACACTGGTGGCCGAAGCACATCGTCGTATACTGGATGAGAAAAAGGAACTGGAAGCTTTTTTGCAACAACTGACTGAACGGCTTCAGGGAATTGATACGGATTTACAGGAAACCGTACGTCTGCAACAGCTCTCGATCACGGGATCACGGGACGTTAATGCCGCAGTTGAAGAGGAAGTGTGTGCTATTGAAGAATCCGTTGAGAAGGCCGGTGATCTGACTATGTTGCAAACGGATATACAGTCACGCGTGATTATTATCCGTGATCACATGGACAGTTTTTTGCAGGCGGAGCTATCGCGTGACAGGCAATCCGGTGCTATATCCGAGCGGCTCAAAGAAGAGCTGACTGAGGCGGAACAGAAAATCGAGATCTTGCGCAAACAGCTTGAGAAGGAGCGTGAGCAGTCGATGAAGGATGCCCTGACCGGCCTCTTTAACCGTAAAGCCTATGATCAGTACATCAAGGACGAACTGGCGCGATTCAAACGTTATGCGTCACCCTTCGTGCTGGCGGTTTGGGATGTAGATCGGTTCAAGTCGGTGAATGATCAATATGGGCATGTCGCGGGTGACAAGGTTCTGAAAATTATTGCCAATGTGATTGCGGATAATACCCGGGAAACTGATATTGCGGCACGCTATGGCGGTGAAGAGTTCGTCGTTATCATGCCGGAAACAAAAGTTGAAGCGGCGTATAAGTCACTGGACAAGCTGCGAGTCATGATTCAAAATTGCGCTTTCCACTTTCGTGACAGGCGTGTCGAGATTACCGCCTCCTGTGGCATAACCGAAAGCCGGGTGGAAGATACGCCGGAGTCTATTTTTCAGCGCGCTGACAGAGGACTCTATCGGGCGAAAGAGAAGGGTCGTAACCGCTGTGAAATATTCGAGTAACTGCCGCCTCGATAACTCAGCAGGGCAAAGACATTATGAACTTCTGAAAATGAGTAAAAAATAGCGCTCTAATTAAATCTCTTTGGGTGTTATTCCCCGCTGCTTGCAGCGAAGAACAGTAGGATGGGTAGAGCGAAACCCATCAGCATGCTAGCACTTCATACCCCGCCAGCTTATTGCGGGGTTGTTTATAGAACCCCGTTATTCCGCATAAGTCTGGCTGGCATCCATATTCGTAACGCCACTGGATTGCGGCTAAAGGCATGCCACAATGACGAGGTTTTAAATTTATCTGACAGGAAACAAGTGATGACTGATTTATTTGATGAGAAATCCAAAGATTGGGATGCTAATGAACTGGTGGCGATGCTTTCATCCGCCATCGGCACATCAATATTAGAGAACATTCCGCTGCATGATCAAATGCGGGTAATGGATTTTGGTGCGGGAACGGGGTTAATCAGCTCTCAAGTTGCCCCTCGCGTAAAAAAGATCCTTGCCGTGGATACATCAGAAGCGATGTTAAACAAGCTTGCCTCCAAACCCGAATTGCACGCTAAAGTGGAAGTTCTCTGCCAGGATATTATAGATAACCCTCTCGATGAAAAATTTGATCTAATTATTAGCGCCATGGCGATGCATCATGTAAAAGATACCGCCAGGCTCATTCAGAGATTTTCAGAGCATTTAAATTCCGGCGCGCTGATTGCCCTGGCCGATCTTGATAAAGAAGACGGCAGTTTTCATCCGGTAGAGACGGAGGGCGTCTTTCACCATGGTTTTGACAGGAATGAATTGCAAACCATTCTGGAAAAGCAGGGCTTCAGCGGGATTAATTTTGTGACTGCGCATACTATCAACAAAGAAGAGAAAATTTTTCCGGTATTTCTGGTAACGGCTACAAAAATATAAAAATAGTCTCGCCTTTATCATTTACGACTACACGTGTTCTTTTAGTTATACGGGAACAGCAGTCACCCTGATCCGGTCATTCGTATGTTTCTGCCTAATAATCTGAATAATGAGAAAGCGGACGTTCAAGATTGGTTAAATTTTAATTTCTCCGTCACCTTTTTCATAGCCTTTTTCTTGGCAATGTTTGCCAATCTATGCCATGCTGAAATATAGAGGTGGTTATTATGGCAACCATGAATGTTTCTTTACCTGATCCAATGAAAGACTGGGTCGAAGAGCAGGTCGAATGCGGCTTGTACAGTAATGCCAGTGACTATGTACGTGATCTGATTCGTCAGGATCAGGACGTTCAAAATAAGCGTGAACTCCTGGTTAGGGCCTTAAAAAAAGGCGAAAAAAGCGGTATTTCAAAACGAACTCTGGATGATATCTGGAATGACATAAAAACTCAGAAGCGGTGAGATATCAACTAACGGATGAAGCTGCCAGAGATGTTGAAGGGATCCTTGATCACGCTGTAAAAAATTTTGGTACAGTCAAAACAGAGCATTATTTCGAGGCATTAAAAGAATGCATTGAGCTGCTCGCTGATAGTCCAAATATAGGTCACAGCGCAGAAGATATTCTGCCAGATTATTTACGATTCCCACACGAAAGTCATGTTATTTTCTACAAAATACTTTCATCATCAATTTTAGTTGTGAGGATACTACACGAACGTATGGATCCAAAAAAACATATAAAAAAGTAGAATTGGTGTAATCAATACTCAGCGATTCCTTGGTACATTTGACCAACATGGTACCCGCTAAGGGGCGCTGACCACCTGTTCCGGAATTTTCTAGCGTAACAATAAGAGCGAGGGAAAGCAGGTGTTCAAACTAAAGGGACCCTAAAACTTGTGATCTTACGACAAATAATCGTATAAGTAGAAGATCTGCTTTAGAGAAAATTCAGCATACCTGCACTCATAGCTCAACAGCCGCTCATGGCACCATGTGGCCTATTCGGTAAGGTTAAGATTTATCTTTACGTACATCAAGAGAGCGATATGTCCAATATTAACAAAAATGGACACATTGCCATACACTTAAGCTATATGGAGGTATCAACATATGAACGTTAGCTTAAGCTCAACCTTTGAAGCCTATATCCAGAAACAGCTAGATGAGGGCACCTATAACAACGCCAGTGAAATCATTCGCGAAGCACTGCGACTGAAAATGCAGCAAGATGAAATATATCACACCAGGCTGGATGCTTTACGTGCTGCCATTATTCAGGGTGAAGAAAGCGGCGATGCTACGCCCTTTAATATGCAAGACATCATTCAAGAAGCTAAAAAAGATGCTGGATTGAATGCTTGAAATTGTAATTCGACCACGCGCCAGAAGTGATATTAAAAAAATCTGGCGTTACACCTATGATACCTGGGGTGAGAAGCAGGCGGATGTTTACACTGATGCACTCGGTCAGGCGATTGAAGAAATGACAGAAAATCCAGAAATGGGAAACAGCATTGAGCATATCCGAAAAGGTTACAGGCTGTATCACTTCAAACATCATTTTGTTATTTATCGCCTGTCATCCACAGTGCTTGATGTCGTACGTATACTTGCTGAGAAAATGGATATTAAGCGGCACTTATAAAACCTTCCAGACGGGAAAAAGTCCGCTTAGAAGAAGTTCTACCCCACTATCAAAAAACTGAACGTCAGGATCTGGCACTCAGCGACCCATTGGTACTGTTAAGGAGGGCTGACCATCCTGTTTCGGTTGTTCGGGGATTCTAAATAAGTGTTCCGAATTCCTGTCCACTATACAGATCACGTTCGTGGTGAGCCCTTCGGCTTCGTTCAGGAGAGCCTTGTCGAACCATGAACGTAAAGCCTTAAATACCAGTATTTAAGGCTATTCACCCTTCGACATGCTCAGGGCGAACGGTTTTGCTGGACAGAAATTCGGAACACTTACTAAGCCAGAACATTTTCAGCAAAGCGGATCATGTCGTCAATATAAAATCGCCACTCACGTTCAGACATTGATGGCTTCCCTGTCAATATAAGGTCGCAATTCGGGCCGCATGCCCTTCTCCGTAACAAGATCAACGGGACGACCCAATTCGTCTTCCAAAAGAAACTGCACACCAAAATAACTTTTCGATGTCGCCGGTCTATCAAATGCAACAACAATATCAACATCGCTATCAGGTCGGGCTTGATCTCGAACGGTTGAAGCAAACAAAGCCAGATGCGTGACACCAAAACGCCTCGACAACTCCGGCTTTAAGCGGGAAAGAATGGCTAATACGTCATCTTTTTTCATCGTTTTAATTGAGAGAGTACGGTCTACTTTGTTTTCAGATAGTTGCCGATAGAAACTCCCTCTGCCTCGCCCAACAATAACAAGCCGGTTTTGCTCCACCAACAAAGCCAGGCGACGTTGCAAAGTCCGGCGAGTCAGATCTATTTCCAGATTATCACGGATATCTTCAATAGGAGCCCCATCCGGAAAATCAATGACAGCCTGAAAGACAGCATCAAGTTCGTCCTGGGGAATAGTCCTGGGCATAGAAACCTCGTTGTGGCGCGATTAACTTATTACGACAAAATAATAGCCGCTTATATGGCACGTTTCAATAATTGTGCCACTAAATCTGGATTTTTAACTCAATACGGTACGCATTCAAGACACCGACCAGCATTCCCTTAATTCAATTTAGGTAAACCCTCGCCTCTGGCGGTGAGACTCGAAAAGGCGCTGCCGTTTTGTCGTG
>CAZQVV010000038.1:0-22155 GCA_964596835.1 uncultured Thiohalophilus sp.
CGCCCAAAGCGACGTTAAAAAATCTGCCCTGTGCGGATTTTCAGTTGATGGGTTTCGCTTCGCTCTACCCATCCTACGGATAACCAAAAGTGCCTACGGATAACCAAAAGTGGGTAGGATGGGTAGAGCGAAGCGAAACCCATCAACATATCCTCATGAATAACTTGTTTTACTGAATAGTTACGTTTTTTATACCATACATAGTCATAAAAGATTAATACTTATTATGCGGGACAAAAACAGTTTAGAATAGTACTTAACCCGGCGTTGCGGGGGAAATCAGGGTTGACGCGATAGTTTTAGTATAAATATTCCGCCAGAAGAGCGAACTCCATGCACAGAAGAGTGTCAATAAGTAAGACTCGGGCGGGTTCTAACGAATTTAGCATTTAAGGAATCGGCCCGAATGGGCGAAAAAGAAATTGATCAGGCGCTGGTAAAGCGCGTACAGCGAGGTGACAAGAAGGCATTTGATATCCTGGTTTTAAAATACCAGCTAAGGATAATCAAGGTGCTGTCGCGCTATATGCGTGATCAGTCCGAGGTGCAGGATGTGGCGCAGGAGGCCTTTATCAAGGCCTACCGGGCACTGCCGAATTTTCGCGGCGAGAGCGCCTTTTATACGTGGCTGTATCGTATTGCGATCAATACGGCCAAAAATTATCTGGTGGCGCAGGGACGCCGGCCACCGAATGCCGATATCGATGCTGGTGATGCGGAGCAGTATGACGGTGAATCCGCGCTCAAGGATTATGCCTCACCGGAACGCGAAGCCCTGCGTGACGAGATCCAGCAGGTTGTGTTTAAGGCTATCGAGGGACTGCCCGAAGATTTAAAAACCGCCATTACTTTGCGTGAACTGGAAGGGATGAGTTACGAGGATATCGCGCAGGCTATGGATTGTCCGATTGGCACGGTCCGCTCCCGGATATTCCGAGCGCGTGAGGTGGTTGACGAAAAGCTGAAGCCGCTGTTATAGGAACGGTTTGAGTCAAGCGTATTTTGTTAGTTAAGGTGTACAGGCAATGAGTGACAAAGCTGAAGAACGACTATCCGCCCTCATGGATGACGAGCTTGTTGATTTTGAACAGGATCTTGACTACCTGGAAGAAAGTGACAGCCTGAAACAACGCTGGATGCGTTATCACCTGATTCGGGATGTGGTCAGCGGTCATGTACCGGATACGCTGGTACCCGATTTTGATCTCGCCGCACGGATCACCGCTGCACTGGAACATGAACCGACTATTCTGGCGCCGCACCGGTTCTTCCAGCCTCGCCAGTTGATGAAACAGGCGGCGGGTCTGGCGATTGCCGCTACGGTCAGCGCCATTGCTATTATTAGCATCCAGAGTCCGACGACCGGCGTCACGCCGTTGGCGACAGCTGACAGGCAGGGGGCAAATCTGATTGCCTTTAATAGCGAAGGGCGAAACGCAAAGCGCACGGAGCTGGTTTCACTGCCTGCTGCAGCACGACATATTCACAGCCCGGCGATAAACCGTGCCAGTACCTCGAAATTCAGCGGTTATTTGTTGAACCATAATGAATACGCCGCCAGTGCAAATATCCAGGGCATGTTGCCCTATATGCGCATCGTGGGCGCCACTCAAAACCAACCTGTTATTATCCGGACTGCCGATGAGAAATAGCGGGCCAGTCCGGGTCTTGTTGCGCACTTTCCGTATTACAGATTATCAACAGATGCTCAAGCGTCTTGTCATATTTGTCAGTTTATTGATGCCTCTGACCGTGGTGCTGGCGGAACAGAATCAGGTGGAGATACAGACCTGGTTGAAAAAAATGCATTCGGCGGTGCATGCCCTGAACTATGAAGGCATTTTTGTCTACAGCCAGCACAACCAGCTCAGCTCGATGAAAATTATCCACAGTGTGGATGACAAAGGTGAACATGAGCGTCTGATTTCCATGGATGGCAGCGGCCGGGAAGTCATTCGTGACAACAACAAGGTAACCTGTTATTTGCCGGACCGCCATTCAGTCGTGGTGGAAAAAAGTCCGCCAGGCAATAATTTCCCGCCTCGTTTTCCTATTGACATACAGTCACTGGAGAAAAACTATTATTTATCCCTGGCGGGGAAGGGCAAGGTAGCGGGGTATATTTCGCAAAAAATTACTATTTTGCCGAAAGATAAATTTCGTTACGGCTATCATCTGTGGGTGGAAGAAAAAACCGGATTGTTATTAAAGACGCATCTGGTGGTGGAAGATGACACGCCGATTGAACAGTTCATGTTTACCCAATTACGTTTCCATAATCAAATTCCAGAGACGCTATTGCAACCGGGCGTGGATAGCAGTAAGTTCAAGTGGTATGAATCTCCGACCAAAAAACAACAGGCGCCGGGCAAAATTAAGATAAACTGGCAGGTAAAGAAATTGCCGTCGGGATTCCATCAGGATATGGAGCGCATGACCACGCTGCCTGAAAATCTCATGCCGGTGGAGCATTTGATTTTTAGCGATGGCCTGGCAACCGTGTCGGTTTTTATTGAAGATATGATGGATAGTGAAAACAACCTTCGTGGCGGTTCTCATATGGGCGCGGTGCATGCTTTTGGCCGGGCAGTGGGTGATCACTATGTCACGGTTATTGGCGAAGTACCCTACGTTACGGTGAAGATGATTGGTGAATCTATTGTACCCGATGTTAAAATGTCTAAAAAACAATGATTGAAGAAACGGCAATTGTAGTGAAATGCGAAGGCGAATTCGCCTGGGTGGAAGCGCAACGTAAAAGCGCCTGTGGTCACTGTAGTGTCAGCAAGAGCTGCGGAACCGGAACCATTGCCAAAATCTGGGGTCAGAAAACCTCGCAGATGAAAGCGATAAACAAAGCTCAGGCCTGTGAGGGTGAGACGGTATTGGTTGGCTTACAGGAAGGTGCGTTGGTACAGGGGTCGTTGATAATTTATCTGCTGCCTCTGGTCAGCATGATACTGTTTGCCATATTTGGTAAACAGATGGCCGCACAGTGGCAGCTTGCATCCCCCGAAGCTACCAGCATCCTGTTCGCTGTTATCGGTTTTGTGCTTGCCGGTGTTCTCATTAAGATATATTCCAGACACATCAGCTCGGACGCCCGTTATCAGCCTGTCATACTCAAGCGCCTTTCCTCGCTTGATCACGTGTCGGTCTGAATAATTCAACGAAATAAGTAAAACACCCAGAAATTTAATTAAACTATTACGGTGATGAGTGCCCATGAAATCTCCAGTCACAATCTCTTTCAGCCCTTTTAATAAACTATTTTTGAGCATGCTTGCGCTCGTGGTATTGACGCAGGTGCTGTTTGTCCCAATGGCACAGGCAGGTGGACTGCCGGACTTTACCAAACTTGTCAAGGAGAACAGTGCCGCAGTCGTCAATATCAGTACGACGCAAAAAATAAAGCGGGCACAGACTGTGCCGCATAATTTTAATGCGCCGAATATGCCGAAAAATTCACCCTTCGGTGATCTCTTTCGTCATTTCTTTGGTCAGGGCGGCAATGGCGAGATGCCGAGAGAATACGAAACCCAGTCGCTGGGATCCGGGTTCATTATTGATGCGGATGGCTATGTGGTAACCAACTATCACGTAATTAAAAATGCCGATCAAATTACCGTTAAACTGAGTGATCGCCGCGAGCTGAAGGCAAAAGTCATCGGCAGTGATGAACGTAGTGATATCGCCCTGTTAAAAATTGACGCCGATGACCTGCCGGTAGTGAAAATCGGTAAGTCCAGTACCATCGAAGTAGGCCAATGGGCCATGGCTATTGGCTCACCTTTTGGTTTTGATCATTCCGTTTCTGTGGGCGTCGTCAGCGCCATCGGCCGCAACCTGCCCAGTGAAAACTATGTCCCCTTCATCCAGACGGATGTAGCTATCAATCCGGGTAATTCCGGCGGTCCGCTGTTCAATCTGAAGGGTCAGGTGATTGGCATTAACTCGCAGATCTATAGCCGCACCGGCGGTTTTATGGGTCTGTCATTCGCTATTCCTATTGATGTGGCCATGGATGTGGTGGCGCAACTCAAGGCTAAAGGCAAGGTCGCACGTGGCTGGCTGGGCATCCTGATTCAGGATGTAAACCGCGAACTGGCGGAATCCTTCGGCATGCATAATCCGCGTGGCGCTGTGGTGCTCCAGGTGGTGCCGAACAGCCCGGCAGCCAAGGCAGGCTTCAAGGTCGGCGACGTCGTGGTCCAATTTAACGGCAAGAAAATCATCCGGTCTTCTGATTTGCCGTTAGCGGTTGGCCAGGCCCCTATCGGTGTCAAAGCGCAGGTCAAGTTGATACGTGAAGGTAAGCCTGAAACCTTGTCGGTGGTGATTGCCCAGCTGCCTTCCCGGAATGTGCTGGCGGAAAACAGCCCAGCGGGCACCCACAAAGGTGAGGAAAGCCGCCTGGGGCTGGTGGTCGAGGATCTGACCGACGATCAGCGTCAGCGCCTGGGACTGGATGGTCGGGGCATTGTGGTGCGTGGTGTGGAAAAGGGTCCGGCGCGGGAAGCCGGCATTCACCGCGGTGACGTCATTTTGATGCTGAATAGCAAGGACATCAAGAACGTCAGACAATTCAAGAAGGTCGTTGCCGACCTGAAAAAAGGAAAATCCACCCCGGTACTGATTCAGCGCGGCAATGCGCCGCTCTTTTTGCCCCTGAAGATTCCAAAATAAGGGTGCCTGAAAGGCTACAGATCTACGTGCGCCACGGCTGTCATCTCTGTGATGATATGCTGGTGGCCCTGGAGACCGTCAAAACGCGCTGGTCGTTCGAACTGGAAGTCATCGACATCAGCGGGAATGAGGCGCTTGAGACCTGTTACGGAACACGGGTGCCGGTGCTAAAGGGGGAGCACGCCGAAATCTGTTATTACTTTCTTGACGAAGAAGCTCTGCAAGCGTATTTCAGTCGTTCGTAAAATCCTGTAAAATCAATAAAAATCAGCCGCAAATCGTTTTCAGTACAGTTTTGAATGAAAGGCGCTTCTGCAGCGCCTTTTTCATTTTTATCACAAATAACAGGTGAGTAGTGGGTCAACTGGCGCATATCCGGAATTTCTCAATTATTGCCCATATCGATCACGGTAAATCGACCCTGGCGGATCGCCTGATTCAGATGTGCGGCGGCCTGTCCGAACGGGAAATGGAGGAACAGGTGCTGGACTCCATGGATCTGGAGCGTGAACGGGGGATTACCATCAAAGCGCAGAGTGTCACCCTGGAGTATAAAGCGCAGGACGGCGAAACCTATCAGCTTAATTTCATCGACACGCCCGGTCATGTGGATTTTTCTTATGAGGTGTCCCGCTCACTGGCCGCCTGTGAGGGTGCCTTATTGGTAATCGATGCCTCTCAGGGTGTGGAAGCGCAGAGTGTGGCCAACTGCTATACCGCTATCGAGCAGGGACTGGAAGTGCTGCCAGTGCTGAACAAGATTGATCTGCCCGCCGCCGAACCTGAACGGGTGAAGCAGGAAATTGAAGAAATCATCGGACTGGATGCCTCTGAATCCCAACTGATCAGCGCCAAGACAGGCGAGGGCATGGCCGCTCTGCTGGAAGATCTTATCACCTATATTCCCCCGCCGACGGGCGATCTTGATGCCCCTTTGCAGGCTTTGATTATTGATTCCTGGTTTGATAATTATCTTGGCGTGGTTTCGCTGGTGCGGGTGATGCAGGGCCGCCTGCGAAAAAAACAGAAAATTCGCATCATGTCCATTGGCCGTGACTATCAGGTTGACAATGTCGGTATCTATACACCGAAAAGAAAAGATCTGCCCGAGCTGTGTGCCGGTGAAGTGGGCTACATGATAGCCGGCGTCAAGGAAGTGGATGGCGCACCGGTAGGCGATACTATTACCGATATTGCCCGCCCGGCTGAAAAACCCCTGGCCGGTTTCAAACCTGTCCAGCCGCAGGTATTTGCCGGTCTGTTTCCGGTCGCCGGTGACGATTATGAAAATCTGCGCGAAGCCTTATCCAAATTACGTCTCAATGACGCCGCGTTATTTTATGAACCTGAATCCTCACAGGCGCTGGGTTTTGGTTTTCGTTGTGGTTTCCTGGGTTTACTACACATGGAGATCGTACAGGAACGGCTCGAACGCGAATATGATCTGGATCTGATCACTACCGCACCCACTGTAGTATTCGAAGTCGAAACGACCAAGGGCGAGATCATCCGTATCGACAACCCGGCTGATTTGCCGCCGGTCAACCATATCAACGAAATTCGCGAACCCATCGTGCGGGCCAATATTCTGGTGCCGCAGGAATATGTCGGCAATGTCATTACTCTGTGCATCGAGAAACGCGGGGTGCAGAAGAAAATGGAATACCTAGGCGCCCAGGTATCGATCAGTTATGAAATGCCCATGAATGAGATCGTGCTGGACTTCTTTGACCGCCTGAAATCGGTCAGCCGTGGCTATGCTTCACTGGATTATGACTTCAGCCATTTCCAGGCGGCCGATCTGGTGAAAATGGATATTCTCATCAATGGTGAGATTGTGGATGCCCTGTCTGTCATCGTGCATCGGGATCGGGTTCAACATCAAGGCCACAATCTGACCGGTCGAATGAAAGAAATCATCCCTCGGCAAATGTTCGATGTGGCGATACAGGCCGCCGTGGGGGCAAAAATTATAGCGCGCACCAACGTCAAAGCGTTGCGAAAAAATGTCACGGCCAAATGCTATGGTGGTGACATCAGCCGTAAACGTAAATTACTGGAGAAACAGAAGGCCGGCAAGCGACGTATGAAGCAGGTCGGTAAAGTCGAAATACCGCAGGAAGCTTTTCTCGCGGTACTTAATGTAGGGAAGGGTAAATGAATATAGATTTTTCACTGATTCTGGTTATTGCTGTTTTTATTACTGGAACTATCTGGTTGCTGGACAAATTTATTGTCACCCGGGGGAAAAAACCGGACGACATCAAGACTGAGCCTCAAACAGGCATTGGCTCGGTATGGACTATGCTGACCGACTTTTCCCGCTTTCTGTTTCCGGTAGTGTTCATTGTTCTGCTCCTGCGCGGTTTTATCGCCGAACCTTTCCGCATTCCTTCCGGTTCCATGTTGCCCACGCTTGATATCGGTGATTTCATCCTGGTGAATAAATTCAGCTATGGTATTCGTTTACCGGCATGGAACAAAAAAATTATCAATATTGGCACCCCGCAACGTGGCGATGTGATCGTGTTTCGCTATCCGAAAGATCCCTCCGTCGATTACATCAAGCGGGTAGTCGGGGTGCCTGGTGACAAGGTAGCCTATTACAACAAAGTACTTTACATCAATGACAAACGCATGCCGCAGGGGAAGGGAAGAGTTTATCGCCCTGGCTATGATTATATCGTGCGCAAGTCAGAAAACCTGAGTGGAGATGTGCATGATATACTGGATAACAAGATGTATCCGGCACGAGATTTTGTGATTACGGTCCCCAAGCACAGCTATTTTGTCATGGGTGACAATCGTGATAATAGTCGAGACAGTCGTTACTGGGGTTTTGTCCCGGATAAGAACCTGGTTGGGCATGCCATGATCGTCTGGTTTAACTGGGAGCTGGGTGATTGGCCGCGCTGGACTCGCATTGGCACAATAATCAACTAATATTAGTACCTTAGAAATAATTTTCTGCGCATTTTGTAGAAAATTATTTCGTGAGGGTACTTATCCTGTGGTTTATCCAGGTTAGGATCAGGGAAATTTTATTAAGACCGGGGAAGCTCTATTACGACCGGAGAAGCTCTATTACGACGGGGGAAGCGCTGATTAATTCCGTTCGCCCTGAGCCTGTCGAAGGGTGTGCTTTTTAATATGCCGATTTTATTGTGTTGGTTGTTCATAGTTCGGCAAGGCTCTCCTGAGCGAAGCCGAAGCCTTTCGTGAGTTTTATCGAACGGGGCCACAACGAAGGGTAAAATTAATCAGCGCTTCCCTGGAACGGCACGGCTTTCGCTAAACGGGAAATAATGACATGTTCACGAATCAAAAACAGACCGGTATGACGGCGATTGCCTGGTTGGGCGTCATTGCGCTGATTCTGATGTTCGTTCTACTGGCGCTAAAACTTTTACCCATTTATCTGGACAGCTTCGAGGTAGGCTCGGTTTTGAGCGATATCAAAAATGAACCCGGTATAGCGAACATGACGCCGCGCATGATCACACGAACCATCATGAAGCGCCTGGATATTAATATGGTCGACAATGTGAGTAAGGATGATATCTACTTCGATAGCGCGGGAAAGAAAAGAACGGTGGAAATCGATTATGAGGTTCGAAAAAATTTGATAGGGAATGTTGATCTGGTGGTTCATTTTCAGAAAACTGCGACTATCCCTGTACCTGAACCCTGATGCCCGATCTTGCCAGGCTCCAGCGTAAGCTGGGGTATGAATTCAAAACCCCGGAACTGCTTGACGTTGCCCTGACCCATCGTAGCGCGTCCTCGAATAATAACGAGCGCCTGGAGTTTCTGGGTGATTCTGTCCTCGGACAAATTATCAGCATTGAACTTTACCAGCGGTTTCCGCAGGCGCGGGAGGGTGAACTGAGCCGTCTGCGCGCCAGTCTGGTCAAGGGAGAGACTCTGGCCGAAATCGCGGCTGAACTGGACTTGGGGAATTATTTGAAGCTGGGTTCGGGTGAGTTGAAAAGCGGGGGGTTTCGGCGTGAGTCCATTCTTGCCGATGCCCTTGAAGCAGTGTTTGGCGCCGTCTATCTGGATAGTGACCGGCAGATCGCGCATGATTTCCTCCTACAGTTTTTCAGTGATCGGCTCGCGCAATGTGATCCGGATTCGATACTTAAAGATCCCAAAACGCGCTTGCAGGAATATTTACAATCTCGGGGTGCGTCTTTGCCGGAGTATGAAGTCATTGCCATCGAAGGGGAGGCTCACGCACAAACCTTTACTATTGCCTGTCATGTTTCTGAACTGGATAGCTCTGTTCAGGCATCCGGCAGCAGCCGCCGCAAGGCGGAACAGGCCACTGCGGAACAGGCGCTGAAACTGTTAAATCATGAGTGAAAAAACGGCAGAGAACGATTTTCGTTGTGGCTATGTCGCCCTGGCGGGACGCCCCAATACGGGCAAGTCTACCTTATTGAACCATTTGCTGGGGCAGAAACTCAGCATTACTTCACGTAAACCGCAGACGACCCGCCAGCACCTGTTCGGCATCAAGACGACAAAGACGGAGCAGATCATCTATGTCGATACGCCCGGTATCCATGAAAATGCCCGGCGGGCGATCAATCGTTACATGAACCGGACCGCTTATAGCGCACTGGATAGCGTGCAGGTGATTGTTTTCCTGATTGAGGCTCTGCAATGGACCTCGGAAGATGAAATGGTGCTCAAGCGTATTAAGGAATCAGGCATTCCGGTTATTCTGGCCATCAACAAGGTGGACAGACTGGAGGATAAAAACAAACTCCTGCCGTTTATTCAGAACGTCTCCGAGAAAATGGACTTTGTCGAAATTATTCCCATATCGGCGATCAGGAGCATCAATCTGCCGGAACTTGAAGCCCGTGTACGGGAGCAGTTGGATGTTTCGGAGCCGTTTTACCCCGCCGATCAGATTACTGATCGCAGCCAGCGTTATCTGGCGGCCGAGTTGGTGCGTGAAAAACTGATGCGCATGCTGGGACAGGAACTCCCCTATGATCTAAGCGTGGAAATTGAGCGCTTTAAGGAAGAAAAAGGACGCATTCATGTGCATGCCCTGATCTGGGTGGAACGCGCCAACCAAAAAGCGATCGTGATTGGTGAGAAAGGGAGCCGACTCAAGAATGTGGGCACCCAGGCGCGGCTGGATATGGAAAAACTGTTTCATAAAAAGGTATTCCTGGAAGTCTGGGTGAAGGTGAAAGAAGGTTGGTCGGACGATGAACGCGTCTTGCAAAGCCTGGGATATAAGGACGAGATTTAATGCGTCAGAGCCTGCAGGCCAGTTATGTTCTGCACAGTCGGCCCTATCGCAATACCAGCAAGCTGCTCGATATTTTCAGTCGTGAACAGGGCCGCCGGGTCCTGGTGGCGCGCGGTGCGCGGCAGGGGAATTCCCGGCTGCAGGGGCAGTTGCTGCCCTTTATTCCGCTACTGCTGAGCTGGCAGGGTCAGGGTGAGGTGCAAACCCTGACCGCCGCGGAGACAGGCACCCAGCTCGCACCACCTAAGAGCCGGAAATTACTCACGGCTTTTTATTTGAATGAACTGCTATTACGGCTGCTGCCCAGGAATGATCCCCACCCCGCGTTGTATGATGCCTATGCCCAGACTCTGCAGCGATTGTCCGAGCTGCCAGACCGGTCTTCTGATGAAGAAGCCAGTTTGCGACTGTTTGAGTGTTTTTTGTTACAGGAACTGGGCTACGGACTGGTTCTGGATCATGAAGTCAGCCACGGTGGGGTTTTGCAGGCGCAGCAGTTGTACTGCTATCAACTGGAGCGGGGTCCGTGGATCATTGAATCCGGACAGGACTGTCAAAACGGCCTGCCGGTGCATGGTTGTACGCTGCTGGCTCTGCGGCAGGGTAGTTTGAGCGCTGCTGATGTGTATACGGATCACTATGATCTGATATTACATGAGGCTAAAATGCTGATGCGCATTAACCTGGCCTGTCACCTTGGGCCTAAACCTCTGCAGTCACGCGCGCTTTACATTCAGCAAAAACAGCTATTAAAATCCTGATGATGAAAGAAAAGAATCCAATTTATCTGGGCGTTAACATCGACCATATCGCCACCCTGCGGCAGTCACGTGGCACCCGCTATCCGGAGCCGTTACAGGCGGCGCTGGTGGCGGAGCAGGCAGGCGCCGATGCCATCACCGTACACCTGCGTGAAGATCGGCGGCATATTCAGGATCGGGATGTAGACATGCTGGACGCGGCTCTGCAAACGCGCATGAACCTGGAAATGGCGGTCACCGATGAAATGCTGGCCATCGCCTGCCGTCTGCAACCGAGCGACTGCTGTCTGGTGCCGGAACGGCGACAGGAGCTGACGACCGAAGGCGGCCTGGATGTGGCGGGCCAGAAAGCACGTATCAGCGAAGCCTGTCACCAGCTTGCGCAAGCGCAAATACGAGTATCGCTGTTTATTGATCCCGATTCGCGCCAAGTGGACGCCGCCGCCGATTGTGGCGCCCCGGTGATTGAGTTACACACGGGCAATTATGCCGATGCCGCCAGTCCGCAACAACAGGCGCAGGAATTACAGCGCATTGTGCAGGCGATGGAAAAAGGGCTGGCCTGTGATCTGCAAGTTAATGCCGGGCATGGTCTGCATTATCACAATGTGGCGGCGATTGCCGCCCTCAACGATATCTGTGAACTAAACATTGGCCACGCCATTATTGCCCGCGGCCTGTTTACCGGGCTGGGTGAAGCGGTCAGGGAAATGAAAGCCCTGATGCGGAATGCGCGTTACTCATGATTTACGGTATTGGCACCGACATCGTCAGCGTCGAGCGTATGCGTCATAACCTTGAACGTTTTGGTGATCGCTTCGCCGAACGAATTCTCACAGATGATGAACTGAAAGAATTCAGGAACGTGGTCAATCATGCCCATTTTCTGGCCAGGCGTTTTGCCGCCAAGGAAGCCGTTGCCAAGGCCATGGGAACGGGGTTTATCAATGGTCTGTCTCTGCGTCATATTGGGGTCGGCCACGATGCTCTGGGCAAACCGGTGCTGAAATTCAGTGGCAGGGCGAAAGAATTTGTTAGATCCGAAAAAATTGCATTCTCACATATCAGCCTGGCGGATGAGACAGATTATGCGGTGGCTTTCGTCACCCTGAGTGCTGAGGCCTGAGGCGAACATTATGCCCATAGAGACGAAACGGCTACCAGCTGTGGGCCAGGATGCCTCTGCCGTTGTCCTGCAGGCGGCTTATTTCTGAATCGAGTTGCCTGAAACTTTCGCCAAGTTTAGCCCGGTTATCCTGTTTAATTTGGTCCTCGAAAGCTTTTACCGCCTGGCGCAGCGCGGGCACACCCAGATAGAGGGTGGCGCCGTGCAGCTTGTGTACCGGATTCCAGAGAGGTTCAAGACTACTCTCGGGATTCACCTGGTTAAACGCCGCCTCAATCGCCTGACGATGCTCGGTTAATTCATCCAGCAACATGCCAAACAGATCGCGTGCCAGTTCTTCATTGCCAGCGGCCTGCTTAAGTGCAATAGCCGCATCAAATATTTTGTTCATAGTGCTGTTTCCTGTTTTGTCTGAGTCCATTCACAGCCGTTTTGACGGCGGCTTTTTCCTGATGGTGGCTCCTCTTTTATGTTATAGGCCGATACATTACACTCTGCGCATGAATTATAAAACGATTGAATCCTGTATTGGCAATACACCGTTAGTTCGCCTGCAGCGTTTTCCCAGGCAAAAAGATACCGGCCGGAGCAGCAATACGGTCCTGGTCAAACTGGAGGGTAACAACCCTGCCGGTTCGGTTAAAGACAGACCGGCGTTAAGTATGATCTCTCATGCCGAGGCGCGGGGTGAGATCAAGCCGGGCGATACCCTGCTCGAGGCCACCAGCGGCAATACCGGTATTGCATTGGCCATGGCGGCTGCGGTCAAGGGTTACCGTATGATTCTGATCATGCCTGCGAATATGAGTGTGGAGCGGCGTGCTTCCATGCGCGCCTATGGTGCTGAATTGATTCTGGTGAGTGAAGAAGAGGGTATGGAAGGCGCGCGGGATCTGGCGGAGGACATGGCGCGTAAGGGCAAAGGCTGGTTGCTGGATCAGTTTTCCAACCCGGATAATCCGTTGGCGCATTATGACACCACGGGGCCTGAAATCTGGGCTGACACCAAGGGTGAAATTACCCATTTTGTCAGTGCCATGGGCACCACAGGAACGATCATGGGGGTGTCCCGCTTTCTCAAGGAAAAAAAATCGGCCATTACCATCGTTGGCGTCGAGCCTGCTGAGGGCGCGAAGATCCCCGGTATCCGGCGCTGGCCGCAGGAATATATGCCTGAAATCTATGATGCCTCGCGGGTGGACAAATTGATGGAAGTCACCCAGGCTGAAGCGGAGCAGACTACCCGCGATCTGGCCGGTCAGGAAGGTATTTTTTGTGGCATTTCCTCAGGGGGGGCGGTCGCAGCCGCGTTGCGGCTATCGCAGGAGGTCGAAAATGCGGTGATTGTCGCCATTATCTGTGATCGCGGTGATCGCTATCTTTCAACCGATGTATTTCCGGCCGAATAGCTTTCAGGTTCCTGAACATAATGTCACGTCAACAACGCTATAAGAAACCCGATCCCACCCCTGTACAGGCAACGATAGAATCCCTTACCCACGAAGGCAAAGGGGTGGCCCGTGTTGATGGCAAAACGGTATTTGTTGATGATGCCCTTGCGGGTGAAGTGGTGGAGTTTGTCTACACGCGCCAAAAGCGTGACTTTGATGAAGGCCGCCTGCATCGGATTATCCGATCCTCGGAACAGCGAGTTGAACCGGCTTGTGCGCATTTCGGCATCTGCGGCGGTTGCCGCCTGCAACACCTTGATACAAATGAACAACTTCGGGTCAAGCAAAACGTTCTGCTGGATAATCTCAGGCGAGTCGGTAAAGTCGAGGCCGAAACTATTTTGTTACCCCTTAGCGGCAGTCAATGGGGCTATCGCAGAAAGGCGCGCCTGGGTGTGCGCTATGTGCATAAGAAAAAACGCGTGCTGGTGGGCTTTCGTGAACGGGGTTCCTCCTTTCTGGCCGAGCTGGACAGTTGCAAAATTTTACATCCCTCGGTGGGTGAAAAACTAACCTCTCTGGGCGAAGTCATTCGCACACTCAGCATCTATCGGCAGATCCCGCAGATTGAAGTGGCGGTGGCGGATAATACCGCCGGGCTGATTTTTCGTCATCTCGAAGCGCTGACTGAAGCGGACAAAAATATTCTCAGCGAATTCGGTAAAACTCATAACTTCCAGATCTATTTGCAGCCCAAAGGGCCGGATACCATTAGTCTGTTGTCCTCAGAATCAGAAACGGAACAGGACAAGCGCGGCCTCTACTATGAACTCTGCGATCAGCAGTTAAAAATACATTTCGAGCCGGCGGATTTCACCCAGGTCAATCATGACATCAACACAAAAATGCTAAAGCGGACGCTGGAATTGCTGCAACTGGATAAAAACGATATCCTGCTGGAACTGTTCTGTGGACTGGGCAATTTCACCCTGCCAATGGCGCAGCAGGCGAAACAGATCATTGCCGTAGAAGGGGATGCGGGGCTTATTCTGCGGGCGCGAGAAAATGCCATCGCGAATGGTATTGATAATGTCGAATATCATGTCGCCAACCTGATGGAAAATCTGGACAACCTGCCCTGGCTAAAAAAAGGCACTTATAACAAAGTGCTGCTGGATCCTCCTCGTAGTGGCGCCAAAGAGGCGTTGCCCTATATTGCGGCAACGGGTGCCGCGCGTATCGTTTATGTCTCCTGTCATCCGGGGACGCTCGCCCGTGATGCCGGAGAGTTGGTGCATGAATACGGTTATCGGTTACGAGCCGCTGGTGTGATGGACATGTTTCCGCATACCGCGCACGTTGAGTCCATTGCACTATTTGAAAAATACTAAAGAAACTGTAACTATGCAGCACCCTTGCCAGGGAGCATTGTAGGTAGGTTGGCGCTGAACCATGATCTTTATGGTGAAGCCCAACAATGAAGTCAATGACAGGCCAGGCTGTGGGGTATTAATCGGTAACGTGCTGATGGGTTTCCCTACTGGACTTCGCGCTTCGCTCTACCCATCCTACTGTTTTTCGCTGCAAGCAGCGGGGAATGACACACTGAAAGAGATTAAATCACCGTTCGTCCTGAGCTTGTCGAAGGAAGCTTGTCGAAGGAAGCTTGTCGAAGGATGAACGGTGTTTCTCTGAGTTGAGACCTCACCAATGGGAAAACAATGGGCATTGAAATAGAGAAAAAATTCCTGCTGCGTAACGATGGCTGGCGTCAGGATGCCGATGCAGGCACGTCATTCCGGCAGGGCTATCTGGCTGGCTCGGAAAAATCTTCTGTGCGGGTGCGTATCGAGGGCGATAAAGCTAATATCAATATCAAAAGCGCCACCCTGGGTGTCCGCCGACAGGAATTTGAATATCCCATCCCCCTGGAGGACGCACAGATCCTGCTTGAAACGTTGTGCCAAAAACCCCTGATCGAAAAGACCCGTTATCATGTGACCTATACCGGCCATGTCTGGGAGATCGATGTATTTGACGGTGACAATACCGGCCTGGTGGTGGCTGAAATTGAGCTGGCCGATGAAGACGAGGTATTTGCCCGGCCGGACTGGCTGGGTGAGGAAGTTTCAGAGGATCCCCGCTATTATAATGTTTGCCTGGTCAAACACCCTTTTTGTGATTGGTAGCGAATGTCACCGTCCTCTGCCCGTATAGAAATCGATATCCGCCATCAGCGCTTATGGCTGGTTGAGACCGATGGCGCGGAAGAATTTACGGTTTCGACGGCGGCTAATGGCGCCGGTGAGCTTTTCGGCAGTGAATGTACGCCCCGGGGCAGACACGTTATTCGTGCTAAAATCGGTGCAGGCCAGGCAGAAAATACGGTATTTATTGGCCGCCGTCCAAGCGGTGAAATTTATACCCCGGAACTTGCTCGGCAATATCCGGAACGGGACTGGATTCTGACCCGCATACTCTGGCTAAGTGGGCTGGAACCGGGGCGTAACCGGTTGGGCAACGTGGACACCATGCGGCGTTATATTTATATACACGCCTGCCCGTCTGAAGACAGACTGGGCGTAGCCGGTTCGCATGGCTGTATAAAAATGCGCAATCAGGATATTATACATCTGTTTGAACGGGTGTCCTGTAAAACGCAGATCAGCATTCATGAGTAAAGAGACGAAGTGTTCCTGAATAGTTAAGGAGTATGTTACCTGTGTCCCTGGGTCCCCTGATGCTGGATATTTCCGGCGAAACACTGTCTGATGAAGATCGGGATATTTTGCAACACCCACTGGTAGGTGGCGTGATTCTATTCAGCCGCAACTATGCGAGCATAGAACAGTTGCATGAGCTGGTTCTGACCATCCATGCTTTGCGTACGCCACAGTTGCTGGTGACCGTTGATCATGAGGGTGGCCGAGTACAACGCTTCCATGAAGGCTTTACCCGGCTACCAGCGGTGGCGCACTTTGGCCGGATACATGATAAGGAACCGCAGAAGGCGCGCAAGCTGGCGCGTACAGCAGGCTGGTTGATGGCAGTGGAACTACGTGCTCAGAATATCGACTTCAGTTTTGCGCCGGTACTGGATGTGGATCATGGCCTCAGCGAAGTCATCGGTGATCGCGCATTTCACCACGATCCGACGGTAGTGATAAAACTGGCGCATGCCTATGTGGAAGGCATGCACGAGGCCGGTATGGCCGCCACAGGCAAGCATTTTCCCGGCCACGGCGGGGTAACAGGCGATTCTCATCTTGCTATTCCCATCGATAATCGCGAATACAATGATCTTTATGCCGAGGATATCCTGGTTTTCAAACGTATGATCCATCATGGCCTGGCAGCGATTATGCCGGCGCATGTTATTTATGAAAAAATGGATCCGCAGCCTGCCGGTTTTTCCGCTTTCTGGTTGAAAGAGGTACTGCGCACACGGCTGGGATTCCAGGGCGTCATTTTTAGTGATGATCTAAGTATGGAGGGCGCAAGCATAGCGGGTCGCTGTTATGCTGATCGTGCTCATACAGCGCTTGATGCGGGTTGTGATATGGTGCTGATCTGCAACAATCGCAAGGGTCTTATCGAGGTCATCGACAGCCTGGGTAAATGGGATGATCCGGTTTCGCATCTGCGTCTTGCGCGCATGCATGGCCGCAACAAGGTGGATGCCCGCCAGTTGCTTGCCAGTAAAAAGTGGAAACAGGCGGTGGCTCTGATGCAGCATTATCAGGATGACAGCAGTCTGAATCTGGAATTCTGAAATGAATGACTACCTGGACAAATTTCTCGGCCTGCTGAATGGCGATCAATACGGTATTCTACGAATTTTCAGCATCGTTTTTGTGGCCTTGTTTCTGGATTTTATTCAGAAGCGCGCACTGAAAAAGCTCTACCAGCGTCTGCAGTCCACGCGCACCCAGTGGGATGATGCGCTTGTCCATGCCATGCAGAAACCCCTGACGTTGCTGATCTGGATAATTGGCCTCTCACTGTGTCTGGATGTGCTGAAGTCGCCGGTAACCTCGGAGATACGCCTGGTCGGGGTGATTGTCAGCATTACCTGGGGGTTGATCCGTTTCATCAGTTTTGCTGAAATCAATATTCTCAATCATCATGAAGTGGCGGGTAAGCCACTGGATCGTACCACGGCCAGCGCTATCAGCCAGTTGCTGCGTAGTACGATTCTGATAACCGCAACCCTGGTGGCTCTGCAGAGTCTGGGCTTTAATATTTCAGCTGTTCTTGCCTTTGGCGGCATCGGTGGTATTGCGGTAGGTTTTGCGGCCAAGGATTTGCTCGCCAATTTTTTTGGCGGCATGATGCTCTATCTGGACAGGCCCTTTGCAATTGGCGACTGGGTGCGTTCATCTGATCGGGAAATTGAGGGAACGGTTGAAAAAATTGGCTGGCGTACTACCGTCGTTCGTACCTTTGACAAGCGTCTGCTGTATGTCCCGAACTCGGTCTTTGCCAGTATCAGCGTGGAAAATCCATCACGCATGACACATCGCCGCATTTATGAAACGATTGGCGTTCGCTATGATGATATTTCTGTAATGGCGGATATTATTCGCGATGTCAAAACAATGTTAATGGCGCATCCTGATATCGACCAAAGCCAGACCATGATCGTTAATTTCAACGGCTTTGCGCCTTCGTCGCTGGATTTTTTCATTTATACCTTTACACGCACCACAGACTGGATTGAGTACCACGAGGTCAAACAGGATGTATTATTGAAAGTCAGCGGAATTATCAACGCTCATCAGGCCGAGATCGCCTTTCCTACCTCGACGCTGCATATTCCTGACGAAATAAAACTTAATGAAATGCCATTAAAATAGAGTTTAGCCATGAAAACTGAAGATTATAATCAATTACTCTCTGAAGCAGATTGCCTGTACACGGCCGAAGAGGTTAGTGCGGCACTGGATAAAATGGCTGTCGCGATCACAGAAAAACTTTTCGATCGTAATCCGCTGGTTCTCTGTGTTCTGACCGGAGCGATTATTCCGACGGGCTATTTGTTGACACGTCTGAATTTTCCTCTGCAACTGGATTACCTGCATGTCACTCGTTATCACGATCATGTCTCAGGGGGCCGGCTGGACTGGCTTTCAGAACAAAACTATTCACTCCAGGGGCGGGACGTGCTGATTGTTGATGATATTCTGGACGAAGGCGTTACCCTTAAAGCCATTGTTGAGCACTGTGAAAAGGCAGGAGCCGCCGCTATTTTTTCTGCTGTGCTGGTAGAGAAATGTCATGATCGAAAAACCGGTGTCAAGGCGGATTTTGTCGGTGTGCAGACCGAAGACCGCTACCTGTTTGGTTATGGTATGGATTACAAAGGGTATCTGCGAAATGCCGACGGCATTTTTGCCGTGAAGGGTTTGTAAAATATGAAAGGAATGGCCATTATCGGCGGCACCGGGCTGACCTCCCTGCCGGGTCTGACGATTAGCGAAGAAAGACGTGTTTCCACCCCTTTTGGCGAGACCTCAGCGGCGCTGATCAAGGGTCGCCTAAATGATCAGCCGATTATGTTTCTGGCGCGTCATGGCAGCGGCCACACGATTTCGCCGCATAAGGTAAACTATCGCGCCAATATCTGGGCGCTGAAAGAGGCCGGTGCCTATTACATGCTGGCTATCAATGCCGTGGGCGCGGTCAATCCTTCGTTTAAACCCGCCCAACTGGTTATTCCCGATCAGATCATTGATTATACCAGCGGTCGCGAGATGACCTATTTTGATGGTAGCATCAGCCCTGGGGTGCAAGCTGGAGACGCGGTACCGGTAGTGCATGTGGATTTTACCGAACCTTACTGCCCGCTGCTGCGAAGCCACTTACTTGAAGCGGCGCACAAAAGTGGGATCGAACTGGCGGGCAGCGGAACCTACGGTGTCACCCAGGGGCCGCGGTTGGAAACAGCCGCTGAAATCCGGCGTATGGCGCAGGATGGCTGTGACATTGTGGGCATGACCGCCATGCCGGAAGCCGTGCTGGCACGGGAACTGGACGGCTGTTACGCCAGCATTTCAGTCATTGCCAACCTGGCTGCCGGACTCGGTAAAGGCGAGATCACCATGACGGAAATTGAAAAATATATCGCACAGGGGATGGATGAAGTACGCAGCCTGTTGGAAACGGTAATTTTAAAAATTCGGTCTGATGGATGATATACACATCATTGCTGTTGGGCTTCGCGTTGCTCAGCCCAGCCTACACTTAATTCAATATTTGCTCATGGCTCATCTGTAAGATCTAATGTAGGTTGGGCTGAATGATGTTTATGAAGCCCAACAGGCAGCGCCTTCGGTCACCCAAGGTTCTAACTGCGGTTATCTCTTTTTCGCCGCAGCCTTCTCGGCAGTTTTGTGTTGCGTAAACATAATCAACATACCCAGCACGGGATGATCCAGGTAATGCAACTCGGTGCTGCGGATATGCCGGCGCACCTGTTGTACTCGAAAGTAGCGGGGAGCAGGAGTGATTTCCGCTTCGCTTTCCCGCTCGGGATCAGCGATCGTCCTGTTTTTTTCAGCCGGCAACGGATCAAGCGTCAACAGTAAATCTGTTTTCACTCTCAGGTAGCGAGCCAGACTGACGCGAATCAGCGCATCCAGCGTTCCGATTTCGGCTGGGCCTTTGGTAGCCGGGTTTTCAGGCTCGTTTTGCGTTGTTGGGGTCCCGGATTTGTTCGTTTCCGGAGTCGCCATCACCGGCAGATTAAAATGAACACTGAGCGCCTGATCCTGAGGTAATCCTGGTTGTACCCAGGCAAGATGCGCCAGAAGACGGCGGGATTTCGAATGATTAATTTTTTCGGCTTCGGCCGTCAGGCGCCATTTACTCTCGGGCAGGGGGATAAAACTGAGCGCCGGATCGTATTTTTCAGGTTTTCCGCTGGGCCATTTCCCGCCGATTTCAATGAGATCCCCGGGCATTTTGCGGTCTATCTGTTGTGGCCAGTGTTCGGAGTGGTAGCCATGGGCTTTCAGGTATTGGAAGATAATCACTTCAACATCGTAGTAACGTATGCCGGCGGCCTGTGATGACAGGCTGAACAATATGAGTGCCAGTATTAACAGGTACCGTTTCAATATCCTGATCCTGAGAAACATCGAGTCGTGGTAAAATAGGTCGGTGCCGTTTTCAATCTTCGGGCGCTAATGTAAAGTACCGACCACCGAGGTGTTAATATACCATACCTGACTATGCCAGAGGAGCTGTTGTGGCGCTAAGAGAAGTTCTGAGAATGGGCCATCCCCTGTTGCAACAGGTTGCTGAACCCGTCAGCGAATTTAACACCCCGGTACTGGAGACGCTGATTTACGACATGTTCGAGACCATGGGCAGGCTTGATGGCGCGGGCCTGGCGGCGCCACAAATCGGAGTCAGTCTACGATTGCTGATCTTTGCTGTGGAGGGTAACCCGCGTTATCCCGAAGTTGAATCCGTGCCACGAACAGTGTTAATTAATCCACAGATTACTATTCTGGATGAAATACTGGAGCAGGGCTGGGAGGGCTGCCTCAGTGTGCCGGGCTTGCGAGGGTTGGTGCCTCGTTATCAGGCTATTCAGTACAGCGGCTATGATCAGTACGGTAAATTCTTCGAACGTGAGGCACGTGATTTTCATGCGCGGGTGGTGCTGCATGAGATCGATCACCTGGATGGCGTTCTTTACCCGCAACGTATTCGGGATTTGCGTAACTTTGGTTTCGAGTCCGCGTTGTTCCCGGAAAATGGTAACCCTTCAGCACAAACGGACGACTCCCGGTAAAGTGTTCTGGTTTCCACGCCCCTGCGTGGGAACCCATAGGTTGTCGATTAGTTGGTTCGGTATGTATTCCCGCAGGAGCGTGAGAACGATAAAACCCCATGAAACATGGGTTAAACGCCATATTTAGCTTATCATTCCTAACCTGGATAAACCACAAGATAAGTACCTTCACGAAATAATTTTCTACAAAATGCGCAGAAAATTATTTCTAAGGTACTAATCCATTATTTTGTTGATGTATAGTGTCCCGGATCAGTGTTTTTATGGCATAATTGTGGTTGATTCAAACGTTCGATATGTTGTGAGGTAAAACTGACGTGAAAATAGTACGCTGGATTTTAGGCAAAATAATCCTGTTTCTTAATTGGTTGTTCACTCCCCGTAGTATTCAACGTAAGCCTGAAGATCAGAAGCAGGTTGAACAACAGGCGCAGGCATTAAAACTGTATCAATATCAAGCCTGTCCCTTTTGCGTCAAGGTCAGACGTACAATGAAGCGGCTAAATCTGCCAATCGAAACCCGTGATGCAAAGCGTCATGCTAACTGGCGAGAAGAACTAATGGTTCAGGGGGGGGTTGAAAAAGTGCCCTGTTTGCGCATTAGCGAAGACGGTGGCAGCGTAAAATGGATGTATGAGTCATCCGATATTGTCCATTATCTTGAGCAACGTTTTGAAACGGTAACGTCAACAGCGCACTAATGGGTGAGGTTTATTCATTCATAAAGATCATTCATATTTCCACCGTCAGTTTTACCGGCTTCTATTTTATTCTTCGCGGGCTTTCACAATTCAACCATTATCAATGGTATAGAAAACGCTGGGCGCGCAGAATATCCCAATACAATGATACTGTGCTGTTGTTCAGCGGTGGCAGTATGGCGGTCATGATTGGCCAGTATCCTTTTGTCAATAGCTGGTTGACGGCCAAATTTCTACTGCTGATCGTGTACATCCTGCTGGGGATGCTGGCATTCTACTGGTTGCATAATAAAAAACAAAAAATGATAACCTGGTCGTTTGCCCTGCTGGTTTATAGTTATATCATTGGCGTGGCGATTACTAAAAATCCTGCCTGGATAATGGCGGTTTTGTCATAAATTATGGTAGTTTTATAAA
>CAZQVV010000039.1:0-8124 GCA_964596835.1 uncultured Thiohalophilus sp.
TCAATGCTGTCGCCTTTATTAGCGTCTATTCGCGTTCATTGGCGGACAGATAAGTGTCTGGCTTTTAAAAAATATTCGTGGGGATACCCCAGGTTTAGAACTTTGCGCCTGGTAACCGCTGTCCCCTGCATATTGGTCTTATGCGGATGCCAGACCCCGATCCACACCCAGAAACTCGAAAGCCGCAACCAATTACTGCAACAGCAACTGGACTTAACACAAAATAAAATCCACGCACTACAATCCGAACGCCACCAGTTACAGAAGGCGCTGAATGAATCCAATCGGGTACGAAAGATTATCGGCAAGGAAAAATCTTCCCGTTTTAATGAATCCACCCTGCTGCGCAGCCAGGTCCGCCGCTTCCTGCAAGCGCAGATCGACGGTTATAAATCGTTCCTCGTCAATAACAACCTGCTCGACTATGTCGGAGGTGAGCTGCTCAAACGCAAGCAATATGACAACCGCTCACTCATGCTGGTAGATCTGAAAAATGAAATTCCCCGTTCCGGGGTGCTCACCGGTGTTGGCGCCTGGTTCATCAAACCCACTCACATGACCGTCAAGGTATTGCGCAAAATCGATGACAAACTGGTGGTGGTGTGGGAGAGCCGCAACCTGAACATCCGCAAGACCGGGCTGGTTAAAACCCGCTTCCATGTTAGCGTCGGCGTCGAAAAGGGCGATGTGCTGGGTTATTACTTTCCTAAAGCGGCCACGGTCGCCTTCGACAAAGGCACTGGCGACACCCGTTATCTGAAGCGCAACCTGCGCCCTGGTTCCAGCATCAGCCCATCATCACTGGAAGCTAAGGATCAACAACGCGCCTATTCGCTGGGTGTGTATGGTCTGCTGCAATAAGCCGGTTCATGCTCTCAAGCGAGGAACTTCAAGAGCTGGCCGACAAAATCAGGCGCTGGAGCCATGAACTGGGTTTCCAGCAGACCGGGATTAGCGATACCGATTTAAACACCAGTGAACTACGTTTGCTGGACTGGCTGGATCAGGGCTTTCACGGTGAAATGGAATGGATGCAGCGCCATGGTTCGTTGCGTACCCGGCCGCAGGAACTGGTGCCCGGCACCCTGCGTATCATCAGCGTGCGCATGGACTACCTGCCGGCGGCAAGCCGCGACCCACACACGGTACTCCATGATCCCGCGCTCGGTTATGTCTCCCGCTATGCCCTGGGGCGCGATTACCACAAAATGATGCGTCAACGTCTGCAAAAGCTGGCGCAAAAAATTCAGACTGAAATCGGCCCCTTCGGTTATCGGGCTTTTGTCGACAGCGCCCCGGTGCAGGAGAAAGCTTTGGCGCAAAAGGCCGGACTGGGCTGGACGGGCAAGCACTCCAATGTTGTTAACCCACGTGCGGGGTCCTGGTTTTTTCTCGGTGAATTGTTCACCGATTTACCCCTGCCCCTGAGCGCCCCGGCGGACAATCATTGCGGTCATTGCCAGGCCTGTATCGATGTCTGTCCCACCCACGCCATCGTCGCCCCCTATACGGTGGATGCCCGACTGTGCATTTCCTATCTCACTATCGAGCATGCCGGGGCCATTCCCGTCGAACTGCGTGCGCCGATGGGCAATCGCATTTACGGCTGTGACGATTGCCAGCTGATCTGTCCCTGGAATCGCTTTGCCCAGCCCAGTCTGGAACAGGATTATGCCGTGCGTAATGATCTGGATGCCCCGCAACTGCTATCTTTATTTGAATGGGATGAGGAAAGTTTTCTGACACGCACTGAGGGCAGTCCTTTGCGGCGTATGGGGCACCAACGCTGGCTACGCAACATCGCTGTGGCTTTAGGCAATGCGCCCGCCGACACCGCCGTCCTACATGCGCTGGAGCAAAAAAAAGAACAGGCATCCGAGCTTTTGCGGGAACACCTGCACTGGAGTCTGACTCAGCAGCAACATAAACAACCCCGCCGCAAGCGGACGGGGTATTAAATGGTAGCGTGCTGATGGGTTTCCCCTCTGGACTTCGCTCTTCGTTCTACCCATCCTACTGTTTTTCGCCGCAAGCAGCGGGGAATGACACCCAAAGAGATTCAGATCAGTCGGGCAACAAAAAAAGTCGCACCCTAAGGGGGGCGACTTTTTTATCGGTTTCTTTTTAACAAACTAACCCGCAGCGGGTAGCAGGTAGAACTCCCTGACTGAATAAATCAAGCCGCTTTACGCGCCTTGCGTGCTTTACGCGCCACACCGAAACCAACCAAACCCGTGCCTAATAACAATGCCACGGCTGGCTCAGGAACCGATTTAGTTGCCGACGATGATGATGACCATGTGAAGTTATCACCACCCGCAGTATTAGTAGTAAACGTCCAGGCGCCAGGGGTAGGATCAAACGTATCAACATCTACGCTGCTAATCATGCCTGTACCGGACAAAACAAGAGCAGTGGAACTATGATAATCAACATTCATCTGGGTGAGACCAAATGAAAAACCGCCCACCTTCCAGAGATTGCTAACAGGGACTGTTGTCGGGTCAAACGTAAAGTTGCTGTAACTGACGGCAGAAGCGGAGGTAATACCTGCAGCCGCAAAGCTACCCGATACAGTTCCATTAACCGCTGCGTCGGTAATATTGATTGTTGTGGCCGTACCCAGTAATCCGGTATCCGTGGTGTAGGCACCCGTAAAACCGATGGAGCCTGTTATGGGCATAGCGTTGGCCACACCCGCAATAGCGAAAACACTGGCCGCGAGTAACGTTTTCTTGAATATTTTCATTATGTGGTTTCCTTGGTAGAACTTAAAGTTTAGTGTCCCCATCGCGCCTGAACATGGACAGGTTAATCTTGTTATACACATATGCAAGCCATATGCCACATATTTAATTCGTTGATTAACATGACAATTTCTTCCTTCGCTGGAGACTGATAATGCTAAACTGTAAGGAAAAGTGACAGTTTATACTGGAATATCCGCTATCTATCGCGCCATGCGCCCCTGAAATTACGATTAATTTCTTTATAAACAAGCAGATACGTTAATTTTAACGGATGTAAAAAATACTGACAGTGGGCTTGGGGAGGGAGGCCTTGCGGATTATCAGGTGGGGCATGGACTACCTGGCCTGTTCGCCGGTATCCATCAGGCAGGCAATATAGCTGTAGGTGTTAAACTGGTCACGACCATTGCCCTTGCCATGATATAAGGCCTGATCGGCCTGCTGGATCAGTTCATCAAGCGCAGCAATGTGATCCTGACTGCTGCAATTTTCAAATTCCGTGATACCGATAGTAAGGGTAATGGAGATCTCCCTACCCTCCGCCTGCCAGCGTAGTGCCTTGATTTTCTTTCGGATCCGTTCCGCCATGATCATAGCGCCACGCTCATCGGTTTCCGGCAATGCCAGAACAAACTCCTCACCGCCAAAACGGGCGAGAATGTCCACGTCACGGATTTCCGCCTTGAAAGTGGCAGCAATGCCCCTGAGCACGTCATCTCCCATGGTATGCCCATAGCGATCATTGATGATCTTGAAGTGATCCAGGTCCATCACCAGCAGCGAAAAAGGTTTCTTGTAGCGTATTGCCTGGGCCAGCCCCGCAAGGGTTTCAGGAAAAAAGAAACGCCGGTTATGCAACTGGGTCAGTTCATCAATAATCGACAGTTCCTCATAGCGCCGCTTGAGTTCACTCGCTTCATCCAGCGCCATCTGTAACTGCCGGGTGCGCTCACTGACCATTTCATCCATACTGTGCAGCAGGCGGTTATTCATAATCAACTGACCGAGAAAATTACAGTAGATCACCAGGTTACGTTCATTGGTAACCGAGAAAAATTCATCGGCCGGATGGCAGGCAAGGAAGACGCCCATCAGGGTATCGCTGCTATGGATGGGAATGGCGCTGGCCGAGCCGGAGAACTCCTCGCCCGGTATCTGGTTAATCTGCTGCACTTTACCCGTGCTCTCGACCTGGATCAGTAAATCCTGGTGCCGGTCACACAGGCCATTGTATTTTGAAGGTGGATGCTTGGCATCGTTGTTCCAGCACTGGCTGGCCACCTGCTTTAACGTACCCTCTTCGTACATGAAGATCGCGACATAGTCGAGCTCGTGGTAATCCAGCAACACATTCAGAGAATCCGCAATAATCTCATCTTCATTGCGATACCTGACTTCAAAGCCGGACAGGGCGCGCAGGGCCGACATGGAACTCAGCAGCTTGATGAAGCGTGAGTTGATTTCCTGATAGGCTTCGATAAACGGCTGGTTATCCATAGGGGGTTATCAGCTTTCCACCAGTGCATGGGCCATGGACTCCATCGCCCCGAATTTGACATGTTGCTGTTTCAACACCTTCAGTATCTCGCATCTATCCATGCCGGTATGCTTGAGCAGGGCTTCCGTTTCTTCAGGTAGCCTGTCCCAGACACCATCTTCCATATAGAGCATCGCCCAACGGGAACAACAACGAACAAGCAGCACTAATAATGTGTGTTCGCCATCATAATCCGGTTCAGCATGGTGGGCAATCACATCCACAATGGCGGGAGGGATCTGCCAGTTTGTCGCCAGCCAGGCGCCGACTTCATGCTGATCCGTACCCAGTTCTTCTCTCAGTATTTCACGCAGATGCTGGTGCCGGGTTATGCGGTAAGTGAACAGCTCGTTCATCTGTTCAGGATAAAGATACACCAGTGGCAGCAAACCAAGCTCATGCAGCAAGCCGGCAAGATAGACCATATCGATGTCAATCTGAAGATCGCTGCGCATCCGCTTGCCAAGACCCTGAGTCAGATTTGCCGTCAGCACCGCTTTGAGCCAGAAACCGTGCATATCAAACGCATCGCAGTGCGCCTGTGAACTAAATGGTCCAGAAAGCGCAATGCCCAGCGCCAGGTTCTGAGTCAGACGCAAGCCCAAAGCCTTGAATATCGCATCTTCCACGGAAGTAATGGGGTCGCGCTGACCAAAATAGGCGGAATTCGCCAGGCCAATAATCCGCGCACCCAGACTCGCATCCTGACGGATGATATCCGCCAGTTGGTGAATACTGATCTTGTCATCACCAATCACCCCCAGCAGTTTTGTTGACATGGGGGAAATGGCTGGCAATTCCAGCAGGCCATGCACGGTCAGGCGAATGTCGTCATGTACCGTTTGTGTTGATAATGAGGTCATATCTTGATCCCGTTATTAGATCTTAGAACTGATTTTCCGCGCATTTTGCAGAAAATTAGTTCGTAAAGATACTTATTCCGCTCATCGGGTTCAGGCTTTAACGTCAACCAGCTTGCCGAGATCGGCATCCGGAGCCTTTTCAACCCGTGTGGTCTTTTTATTTTCATCAGGATTGCTCGCGGGCCCACTCCCGGCCGCCGCCAGTTGTGCAGAATTCCTGCGAGCAGTTTGCAGCCCTTTCTGCGCACCGTTTATAGCATCGCTCAGCACTCGATCGATACTCATCGCCATTTTCGTCAACCTTCTATTATCAATAGAATCACTTTACTTCAGTGCCTTTCAGTGTATCGGCGCGAGGGGAGAAAAACTTAACCCCTGCCTCATTCATTAACCTTATGCAAATATGGCATTTATATTTAAAATATTCATACACTTACTTGAATTTCAGCTTGCTGATATACTTTTAATCCCAACAAAATTCCCCCTTGTGGGACATGATATGCAGGCAAATTCACAAAACCACCCTTTTATAATCGGTATTATTCTCGCTGGCGGACGGGCAAACCGGATGCAGGGCCAAGACAAAGGACTGGTCGAGCTACAGCGACAGCCTCTCATTCAGCATGTCATCGACCGTTTCCAGCCCCAGGTCGCGGCTATCCAGATCAACGCCAACCGCAACCTTGAACACTACCGGCACTTCGGCTTTCCGGTATTCAGCGATGCCAGACAAGATTTTCAGGGGCCCCTGTCCGGTATGCTGCAGGGACTACGCCAGCTTGAAACGGAACCGGCAAACTGGATCGTCTGCGTACCCTGTGACGCCCCGCAATTGCCGCTGGATTTGGTCAGCCGCCTGTCGCAGGCACTAGCAAAAAAGGGGTTTGTTGCAGTGGCCGATGATGGAAAATGGATGCAACCCACCTTCTGTATGATCCACCGTTCATTAACGGCTAGCCTTGAAAGCTATATTGCCTGTGGCGGCCGCAAAACCGGCGACTGGCTACGTCAGGAAAATGCCGTGCGAGCGGATTTTTCCGATCAACCGATGGCCTTTGCCAATATCAACAGCCGCGATGATCTGCAAGACTATATTGAAAGAAACAGCCATGAGTAAATGTCCCTGCCCCCTGCTCGGTTTTGTTGCCTTCAGCGGCACCGGTAAAACCACCCTGCTCAAGCAACTGATTCCGCTATTGAAACAGCAGAAGCTGAAAATTGGCCTAATCAAACACGCCCACCATCGCTTTGACATCGATATTCCCGGCAAAGACAGTTACGAGTTGCGCAAAGCGGGCGCAGATCAAGTCTTGGTCGCTTCGCAGCAACGCTGGGCCATGATCACGGAAACACCGATGCAAAAAGATGATCCTGCGCTAAGCGATATGCTTGCCCATCTGGATCAGTCCCGGCTGGATTTAATCCTGGTCGAAGGTTTCAAGCATGTCGCCTTTCCCAAGCTGGAACTATACCGTCCTACATTAGGCCATCCCCTGTTGTTCCCGGATGATGCCGATATTCTCGCCATCGCCACAGATGCTCCTCTGCAACAGGAAACCACGCTACCCGTGCTAGATCTCAATCAACCCATAGCCATTGTGGATTTTATTCGACAACATATTCTGGCCTCCTGAGGCCACAATGCTGGAATCAAACTAAACCCTTTATGGCATAATCTCTGTATCTCATACCTAACCTTGAAGAAGAACGCGAATTATGACCCCATCTCACTCCCCCCTGATGAATCTGGACCAGGCACTCGAACAGATCCTTGACAGCATTACCCCCATTGAAGGTGTTGAGACACAGGGCATTATGGATGCCTTCGGCTGCATTCTCGCCGAGTCCATTCATTCCCCGCTAAACGTACCGCCCTATCAAAATTCCGCTATGGATGGCTATGCTGTACGCAGCGCCGATCTGCCCGCCAGTGGCGACACCACGCTGGAACTCATCGGCACCTCCTGGGCCGGGACACCCTTTACGGGCGAGGTCGGTGAAAAGCAGTGTGTGCGCATCATGACCGGCGCAAAAATGCCCGAGGGCGCCGACACCGTGATTATGCAGGAACATGTCCAGAAAACGGACCAGCAAATCACCCTCGGCGATGGGCACAGAGGCGGGCAACATGTGCGTCACATCGGCGAAGATATTCGGGAAGGCGAAGAAGTGCTGACACCCGGCAAGGTGCTCAAGGCTGCCGAACTGGGGCTGCTGGCTTCGCTGGGCATCGCCGAGATTCAGGTTCGACGCCCCCTGAAGGCAGCCTTTTTCTCCACTGGCGATGAGCTGCGTGCCCTCGGCGAGCCGTTGCAGGAAGGCCAGATCTATGACAGTAACCGTTACACTATTTTTGGCATGCTCAAGGGGCTGGGGGTGGAGATTCACGACCTGGGGGTGATTCGGGATCAGCGCGAGGAAGTAGAAGCCGCCTTCAGCCGCGCCGCAGAACTAGCCGATATCGTTTTCACCTCCGGCGGCGTGTCGGTGGGGGATGCAGATTTTGTCCAACAAACCCTGGAAAAGCTGGGTACGGTCAATCTCTGGAAAATCGCCATGAAACCCGGCAAACCGCTGGCCTTTGGCCATATCGGTCAGGCGTATTTCTTCGGCCTGCCCGGCAACCCGGTTTCAGCCATGGCGACCTTTTACCAGGTAGCCCTGCCCGCCCTGCATAAGCTGATGGGGCAAATGCCGCCACCACCATTGCGACTCAAACTGCGCTGTCTGGATACCCTAAAGAAAAGGCCGGGGCGCATGGATTTCCAGCGCGGTATTCTGGATTATGAGGGGGATGAACTGGTCGTGCGCAGCGTGGGCGCGCAGGGATCACACATTCTTAGCAGCATGAGCCGGGCAAATTGTTTCATCATTCTGTCGGCTGAACAGGGAACAGTAGAAGCCGACAGTAAGGTGGATGTACAACCGTTCAGCAGTTTGATGTAGATTCAGAGAAAAGATAGAAGATAGAAGA
>CAZQVV010000039.1:8224-21552 GCA_964596835.1 uncultured Thiohalophilus sp.
AAGATAGAAGATAGAAGAAAAGGGATACCTGAACTCAAGCATTTTGCGCTGTCTGCTCTTCTTCAATCTGCTTGCGCACTTCGTCCATGTCCAGTCCCTTTGCCTTCGTCAGCAACTGCTCAAAAGCCGGACCCTGCATGGCGCCTGCTTCGGAATAGATAATAATCTGTTCGCGGAAAATCATCAGCGTGGGAATGGATCGAATATTGAACTGGCCCGCCAGTTCCTGCTCGGCCTGAGTGTCCACCTTGGCGAAAACAATATCCGGGTATTTTTCAGATATTTCCTCATAAACCGGACCGAATGACTGACAGGGACCACACCAGGGCGCCCAGAAATCAATGATAACAAAATCACTGTTTTCAATAACTTCTGGTAAATTGTCTTTAGTAAGTTCAACCGTGGCCATGGCCCCTCTCCTGAAAACTACAAATTAAATTAAATTAAATTAGGATTTAATAATATAGTCTTCACACCCTACGATTTCAAGTAATACAGGCCAAACAATCGGTAGTCGCGTTACAGGTTTATTCATGAGGAAAGCCGATTTTTGTTGATAAAACGAATAATTCGGCGCCGGGCGCGTTTATCCGGGCGCTTCTTCGGCCCACTGGAGGCGGCAACCAGTCTGCGTTCCGCCGCCCGCTGTTCGCGCAAGCAAATGCTTTGTTCACTTTCCTCATACAGACCACGAGCCTGCGTAGCCGAGCCCCGTTTTGTCGAAATACCCCTGACCACAAGGTCAAAAACCGCCGCACCTTGGGTAATACGCAGTTCGTCGCCTGGATTGACGCTACGAGAAGGTTTAACCCGCAAACCGTTGACATACACATGACCGCCATGAATGGCTTCCGCCGCCCGTGTTCTAGTCCGGTAAAAGCGGGCGGCCCAGAGCCATTTATCCAGGCGTACGGCTACCGATGTTATTTTTTGCATACCGTAAGAAATCAGCTCATTGCTTAGCAGGGGCCGGAGTCAAATTTAACTCCCGTCTCCGGAAATCAACTCAAGGAGATCAGAATTCCCACTTAACATCCTTCCCCTTTTGTGCTTCATCCATCGGAACCAGCTTCGGATCTTTCTGGTAGGGAATATGTTCCAGCAGTTCACGCGCACTCTGCCGCGCAATTTCGTTGAAACTGATCACCTTTTCTGTAAACGTATCAGTGGACAAATTCAGTTCCTCCAGTCCCTCCCAGACAATCGAGCCTTCCTGACTATCCCAGATCTGCAGAAAAACCCGCAGGTTGGCACGCTTGGTTTCCATGAGTCTCAGACCAAGCAAACCAAAACGTCCGGCCGAGTTCTGTCGAAAACCGCTCAGTTTTAGCTGTGCCAGATAACGTACCCCCGTCACTTCACCAATCTTGCGCAGGGTATCCTGCTGAAAAATCCCCGTATCCTGATATTCATCAAACATCGCCTTGTACTGGGCTGTCAGATTAGCATGATTAATGGCGCTCAATGTTTCCGGCAGGGTCACCACCCTGATATCCTTATATTCGCTCTGGAAAATACTGGCAAAAGACAGCGCAAGAGACTCCCTGTCCTCTTCCCGGCCGGTAATCGACGAAGGAGTAATAAAAGCAATGCCGCCATGCTGCAAATCACCCGGTTTAAGATTGATACTGCGATGTTGCAAGGATGCGTAAATAACGGGGCCACCGCAGGCTGCCAACACTAACGGCAAAAACAACATAAAAATCAGACGGCTTATACCTGCACAAAAAACATCCCAGTTCATAATCGACTGTTTTCTCCATTTCAGCATATTCCCCCCAACCGCTAAGGCGGCTCACGACAATCCGTTTACAGATATACCCTCAGTTTATCGTTAAACCCAGGCATAACTTTAGCAGAACCCCGAAAATTTAATCGCTGAGGGGGTGATCTCTCACTTTAAGGTCTGAGGTACCGTACCCCCACGAAATAATGCCTACAATTAAACATACAAAAAAAATATCCGCCAATGAACGCGAATAAACGCCAATATTTTATGTTTATGTGCCTCAGGCACCGCACACCACAACAAATGCTTTTGCCTTTATTGGCGTTTATTCGCGTTCATTGGCGGACCGATAAGCGTCTGGCTTTTAAAAAATATTCGTGGGGATACCCCAGCGTTAAGGCATAGAATATGTTTAGTCAGCGCCTTGATTAAATAACTGCGAAGATATGGGCAACCCAGCCCGAGCCGTGCTAAAAACAAAACTGATCGAGACCCGTCGTCTAAACAATAAGCACAATATCACTGTCAAACTAACGGCTATGGAAACATTCGATTACAACGTTTATAAAAACACCCGGAGGGTGGCTACTTAATATTTGTCTCCTCAACGCAGAACTGGAACCTATCTTCTCTCCTGAAAACACTCGGAAAACTTGAGCATCTGATGGATCTATCCCCCTCTTGAGGGAAAACCGGGGGCAAAATAATAGCCCACCGGTAAGCCAGCCACGTAAAACAGAGGGGGTATTGTCACCAACTTCCTGCACATTCTCAGCCAATATCACGCTAAGCCCTTGTATTTTTCTTTGTTAAAGCTTATGTAGAATCACAGATATAACGGGTATCTGTATGTTTTTAAGATATTTTTATGTTCGCGCACAGTATTTCGGGGCTGAAACTTAGGCTTGCCAAGTTCAAAATTTCATTTATTATATTATATGAGTGTGACAACCATCATGCTTTGAAACACCGGAGGAGAAACCTCAGGACAATATAACAATTAAATCTTAAGGAGCATGTCATGACAGTAACTGCTGAGGCTCAGCTTGAGTCTGTAAATACAAGTGATCTGGAGCGAATCATTTCTGAAAAACTTGATGAAATGTTGCCCAGAAAACTGGAAGAAATCGAAACCAACAAAACACCACAGATGTCCATTATTGCCACCAAGGGCACGCTGGACTGGGCCTACCCACCCTTCATCTTGGCTTCCACTGCCGCCGCACTGGGATGGGATGTCAGCATTTTCTTCACCTTCTATGGCCTGTTGCTACTGAAGAAGGATCTGGGCGGCGCCAAGGTCAGCGGTCTGGGTAACCCGGCCATGCCGATGAAAATGCCGTTTGGCCCACAATGGTTCCAGAATATTGAATGGCCTATGCCAAACATTATCATGGCCGGTATTCCGGGTTTTGAAAACGTGGCCACCGGCCTGATGAAGAAAACCTTCAAGAACAAGGGAGTTGCTTCGATTGGAGAACTACGTGAGCTTTGTCTCGAAGCCGATGTAAAAATGATTGCCTGCCAGATGACCGTTGACGTATTCGGCTTCTCACAGGATGAGTTTATATCAGAGGTCCAGGACTATGTTGGCGCCGCTTCCTTCCTGCCCATTGCATCGAAATCTGACGTCTGCCTGTTCATCTAAAATAACAGGTGCTTGAGCTAAAATTGTACGTTATGCGTTCTGACACATGACGTACAATTTATCTCGTTTTCTTTAAATCGCTTAGGTTCCTCCACCATGACAAGCTGGAGACTCAGGCGCATCCCCTTGCATGTCACGCCATTCTAATTCCGTATAAGCATGTATCGCCAGGGCATGTATGCCATTCTGAAGCTGGCTTTCCAGAATACTGTTAATTAGACGATGCCGCACAAGCAGCGTCTTTCCATCAAAGCTATCACTCACTAAAACCAGTTTGAAATGTGACTCCGATCCGGCAGGCACATTGTGGTTATTACTTTCATTAATCACCTGCACAACGAAAGGTTTAAATTCTGCCGACAGCCTGGCCTCGATTTCAGCTTGCATGCTCATGCGTTTACTCCACAAGGGTTAAAATCAGAAAGCATTATAGCGCAAACCAACTGCTCTCCGTACCGCTCCCCAAAATCATATTTAAGTCTGCTTTAAGACCACAAATTAAGCATCAAAACAATGATTTCATCAGGGTAAACACTAATATTTAACGTTGTATAACACTATTTCACAATTGTTAACGCAATAAAGTTTGTAAACCCACATAGTAAACTCTACTGTTAAAATACCAATACAAAATATGGACTAAAAACCAAGGAATAAGCATCATGAAACTATCATCTCGTTCTGACTACGCCACCAAAGCCATGCTCGAACTTTCCACTACACCTGACAAACCGGTCAACCTTGCCTATCTGGCCCAGGTTGAAGACATCTCTATTTCCTATCTGGAACAGATATTCTCCCTGCTGCGTAAACATGATCTCGTGAAAAGTGTTCGTGGTCCGGGTGGAGGCTATATTTTAAGCAAACCCATGAACAACATCACCATTGGCAACATCGTCAAAGCCATTGACATGAGCCGGAAATCAAAGAAACTTGAGCAAGCTGAAGATCTTGATGATCCCACCCATAAACCCGCCAGCCATCAAATGTGGGAACATCTCTCAAGTATGGTTTATGGCTATCTGAACAAAATCAGTCTTGAAGACATTCACGATGCCCGCCAACAACTGATTGAGAACCAACAGAACTCATCCGGAACGCAGGCGGCCTGAAGACCTTCAGATATTTTTATCTGCCTTCAGTAAAATGTACCAGGGAGGGTACATTTCTGCCTCGCTTATTCATATTCATTTATAACCAATAACAACAGGCTCGGTTTTTACCCTGCGGGTGGATAGACTTCCATTTGGACCTGATCCGGTATCCTTCCCAACATATATATCGTTCCCTGAAAACGCGCCGCCCCGGTACTGCTAAACTCAAACCGGTAAGTTCGATAAAACCGCAGTTGGCCGTGATAATTCCTTCGTATACGTAACCTGACAAACTCTACGGTATCATCGAGAAACTGCACCTCCGCCCGCTCACAACGCTGACGTCCGGCTTCTCTGGCCTTCTCCTTGACACCCACACTGTCCCACCAGAAAAAAACAATCGCACATAGAATAATAACCAGCATTAAAGAATTCATCAAAAAAACTTCCTGCTTTCTTTTATTTTGTTATGTCGTAACTAAATAAGCGTTCCAAATACCAGTACACTTTAGACACTACCGTTCGTCCTGAGCCTGTCGAAGGAAGCCTGTCGAAGGAAGCCTGTCGAAGGAAGCCTGTCGAAGGATAAATAGACTAAGTACTCTATTTCGCTCATGGTTCGACAAGGCTCTCCTGAGCGAAGTCGAAGGGCTCACCACGAACGTGAAAATTCACAAGTGTACGGGTATTCGGAACAGCTATTTAGTCAGAACGCCATTGCCAGAGAGTATTATATGCAGATTGGTATTAAGCAAGGCAAAGTCCAACAATGGGGTCAATTATAAGCCAGGCCTGTTGGGCGACCGAAGGAAGTGCCTGTGGTGCTTCGCCATAAAGATCATGGCTCAGCACCAACCTGCGAGTTACTCATTCCCTGAATAATTTAAGCAAGTGAGTTAAGTTAAATAGTGGCGTTATTTCAATAATGCCATAACCATCCCCTATCAGGGATAATTTTTTTTGTATTATCCGAAATCTGGGGTATCCCCCACGAATATTTTTTAAAAGCCAAACGCTTATCTGTCCGCCAATGAACGCGAATATACGCCAATAAAGGCAACAGCATTTGTTGTGGTGTGCTGTGCCTGAGGCACATCAACATAAAATATTCGCGTTTATTCGCGTTCATTGGCGGATATTTCTTTTATATGTTTAATTTTAAGCATTCTTTTGTGGGGATACCTCAGATCCGAAATACAATTATTAGTACCTTAGAAATGATTTTCTGTGCATTTTACAGAAAATTATTTCGTGAAGGTACTTATCCTGCGGTTTATCCGGGTTAGGGCTGGCAAACGGACATGTTCTGGAGCAATTCCAGAGACTGTCATAAAAGTTTCTTTTGCATAATTGATTTCAATATTGTAAGTTTGGGTTTAGACACAAAAGGGATTGTGTTTATTTCACTTAATAATCAGGGAGGATTACTCATGAACAATTCTGTTCACACCTATCGCACTATCACTTCACTTGTTTTTGCACTAAGCAGCACACTGTCGGTTGCTAATGCCGCCATTCGAAACCCCGAACCCGGTGACCTTGTTATTTCAGAAGTCATGGCCAACCCCTCGGCAGTACCCGACCGCTTCGGTGAATGGTTTGAACTTTTCAATCCAACCACTGATTCTCTTGTCCTGAATGACCTTGTCCTCAGCGACAATGGCAGCAATGAGCATCAGATCAATACAACCAACCGTCTGCTTATCAATAGTGGTCAATATTTTGTGCTGGCCCGCAACGGTGACACCAACCTCAATGGTGGCGTAACCGCTGATTATGTCTACTCGGGATTCAGCCTGAATAACACTTCGGATGCTATCATTGTTTCATCTGATGGTATGGAAATCACCCGGCTTGAATACAGTGCCGGGTTTGTTAAAAGCGGCAAAAGCACTGAACTTCTCTCGCTCCCCAGCGAGGCTGGAAATTATCAGCTAACACCAGACACGCTGACATATGGAACGGGCGACACGGGAACACCCGGCACCGCAGGATCTTCCAAACTGATGGTCTCGGCAGTGCCTGTACCCGCAGCAATATGGCTGTTTGCCAGCGGCCTGATGGGGCTTTGTAGTATTGGCAAAAAGAAAGAGGGCTGATCTTCCCAGATCGTCCTGTTAAAAAAATACGGCCTGTCCTGAAATAATTTCTGAACAGGCCGTATTACCTATAAACATAAAGGTCCGCCAATGAACGCGAATATACGCCAATAAAGACAAAAGCATTCATAATTGTATTCTGCGCCGCAGGCACATAAACATAAAATATTCGCGTTCATTGGCGGATATTTCTTTTATCTGTTTAATTTTAAAGATTATTTTGTGGGGATACCTCAGCTTTTAATTGCCACATCAAACAGCATGATCTTTCCCTGTACTTTATAGATAGATATGCTCTATTTATCCGCTAATGTTTTGAATAGCAAATTGACACGGTTAACGAAACTGGCCGGGTCTTCCAGTTGTCCACCTTCACTCAACATGGCCTGTTCAAACAGCACATGAGACCAGTCAGAGAAACGCTCTTCATCCTGTTCATTGCGCAGACGTTCTATCAACAAGTGATCCGGGTTCACTTCAAGAATGGGTTCCAGATTGGGGACATTCTGACCGGCCTGTTTAAGCAACTTCTGCATGTTCAGCGCCATGGCGTCTTCTTCAACCACCAGGCAGGAAGGAGAATCGGTCAGGCGATGTGAAATACGCACGTCTTTGACTTTGTCACCCAGAACATCTTTCATTCGTTTAAGAAGGTCTTTGTATTCTTTCTCCGCTTTTTTCGCCTTTTTCTTGTCTTCCTTGTCTTCCAGATCACCCAGGTCTAAATTACCCTTGGCAATGGATACCAGTTTCTTGCCCTCAAACTCGTCCAGATAGGACATCATCCACTCATCAACACGATCGTACATGAGTAACACTTCGATATCCTTCTTGCGGAACAGTTCCAGATGTGGACTGTTTTTAGCCGCCGCATAACTTTCAGCCGTCAGGTAATAAATCTTATCCTGTTTATCCTGTATACGACCGAGGTAATCATCCAGCGACACGTTCTGTTCATCGGAATCATTATGCGTTGAAGCAAAGCGCATCAGTTTGAGTAATTTGTCTTTGTTGGCGAAATCTTCCGCCGGACCTTCCTTCAGGACATTACCAAATTCTTTCCAGAAGCCTGCATACTCTTCCGGATCATTCTTCGCCATTTTCTCCAGCAGGCTGATGATTTTTTTCACCGAACCATTTCGGATCGTATCGATCTGGCGATTATGCTGCAAAATCTCGCGGGATATATTCAGCGGCAGATCATCCGAATCAACAACGCCACGAATGAAGCGCAGGTAGTTGGGCATCAATTGTTCCGCATCATCCATAATGAAAACGCGTTTGACATATAGTTTGATCCCATACCGTTTATCCCGATCATACAGATCAAAAGGCGCGCGTTTCGGCAAATAAAACAGCGTAGTATAACTCTGAGTCCCTTCCACCTTGTTGTGTATCCAGGTCATAGGATCTTCAAAGTCATGGGCCACATGCTTGTAGAATTCTTTGTATTCTTCATCACTAATGTCTGACTTGGCTCTTGTCCACAAGGCCGAGCCTTTGTTGACCGTTTCCATCTCATCGGTTAGCTCACCCTTGTCATCCAGCTTCGGCATCAAAATAGGCATGGATATGTGATCTGAATACTTGTTGATAATGGAACGCAGACGATAAGCTTCGCAGAATTCAGCCTCATCTTCACGCAAATGCAGGGTAACGCTGGTGCCCCGCTGTTCCCGCTCAATCGTTTCCAGACTGTATTCGCCCTCGCCAGTGGATTGCCAGGATACGCCATGCTCTTTACCCAGACCGGCGCGGCGCGTTTCCAGCGTCACCTTGTCAGCAACAATAAACACGGAATAAAAACCCACCCCGAACTGACCAATCAGGTTGGCATCTTTGGCCTGATCACCGGTCATGCTGTCCAGAAATTTACGCGTACCCGAATTGGCGATAGTGCCGATATTTTCGGTCACTTCCTGACGGTTCATACCAATGCCATTATCAGAAATCGTGACCGTACGGGCATCCTTGTCGTAGCTCACCTGAATTTTAAGCTCACTGTCACCTTCAAACAGGGCATCATCCGCCAGCGCCTCGAAGCGCAATTTGTCACCCGCGTCGGAAGCATTGGAAATCAGCTCCCGCAGAAAGATTTCCTTGTTGGAATACAGCGAATGAATCATCAGATTCAGTAGCTGTTTAACTTCGGTCTGGAAACTCAGGGTTTCCTTATGCGTATCAACGCTCATCTTGAATGGCTCCTGGATAAATCTAAGCAGTTAAAATATATGATGTTTTTTTAAAAAAAGATTTGCACAGGATATGGAGACGGACGGCGTCAATTTCAAGACCCTGTTTAGTGTGATGAGTGCTTTAGCTGCATCCGCATGAGGATCCGAGTCGCAATCTCCTCAACCGAGATGCTGCTGGTATCCAGTACGGGCAGTTTATTGAGGGCAAACAACTCTTCGGCCTGCGCCACTTCCTGTCGGCACTGCCCGAGTTGCGCATAATGCCGCCCGCTATGACGCCGGGCGCGAATTTTCTGCAGCCGCACGGGTTCAATCGTCAGAGCAAACAGTTTCCGGCAAAACGGCCGCAATACCGGCGGCAATGATGAGGATTGCAAATCCTCACCCACAAGCGGGTAGTTAGCAGCAAAAATCCCGTATTGCATTGCAAGATACAGGCATACCGGCGTCTTGCCAGTGCGCGACACCCCCAGCAGGATCACCTCTGCCTGAGCATAATCCTGCGTCCCCAGACCATCATCATTGCGCAGAGCAAAGTTAACGGCATCCATGCGCGCCGTGTATGCCCCCGGCTCGGTTATTCCATGCGTAAACCCCGTTGCGTGAGTGGCTTTCTGTTGCAGGGCCACCTCCAGCAGATCCAGAAAATTCCCGAACATATCCAGAAAAACGGCCACATCCGACTTCAACGCAGTACGTCGCGGCAGTTCCACCAGGGTGCTAAAAACAATGGGCGGCATACCACTGTTTTTTGCCGCTATTTCAATTTCTTTCCGCGCCTTTAGAACCTTTTCCAGTGAATCCACATATCGGAGAGAGATTATCCGGAATTCAGTCTCAGGAAACTGGCTGAGAAGACTATGGCCCCATTTTTCCACAGTTATGCCTGTGCTGTCGGAAATAAAAAAAATAATGCGCTTCTGAGTATTCATGTTGTAATGTAAGCAAAATAGTGACAACTTGTCATTAATGATGACGGCATGGTTCAGTAACCCGGAGTCCCTATAGTGGATGCTTATTTTCTCTGGCTCGACCAGGTGAGCCAACAGGATGTTGCGGTGGTAGGCGGCAAAAATGCTTCTCTCGGTGAGATGCTGCAACAACTCGAAGGCAGCGGCGTTAAAGTCCCACAGGGCTTCGCCACGACTGCCCACGCCTTCAGGGAATTCATCAGTGCCAATGAACTGGATGGCAAAATCTATTCTCTGCTGGGCAGTCTTGATGTCAATGATATAAGCCGCCTCAGCCAAACCGGGGCACAGATTCGCCAGTGGATTCTGGACGCTCCCTTCCCGGCCAGAATCGAACAGGATCTGCGCCAGGCCTGCCGGCAATTACAGTCAGAATATGGCCGCGAAATTTCCTTTGCCGTGCGTTCATCGGCCACCGCCGAAGATCTGCCCGAAGCCTCCTTTGCCGGCCAGCAGGAAACCTACCTGAACATCAAAGGCGAAAATGAACTCCTTGACGCCATTCGCGCCGTCTTTGCCTCCCTGTTCAATGATCGCGCCATCGCCTATCGTGTACACCACGGCTTTGCCCACCAGCAGGTGGCGCTTTCCGCCACAGTGCAAAAAATGGTGCGCAGTGACAAAGCCAGCAGCGGGGTGATGTTTACGCTGGATACGGAATCCGGTTTCCGTGATGTTGTTTTTATTACCGCCAGTTACGGCCTGGGGGAAATGATCGTGCAGGGTGAAGTCAACCCGGATGAGTTCTATGTACACAAACCCATGCTGGAAAAAGGCAATCCCGCCATCCTGCGCCGCACGCTGGGCAGCAAGCAGAAAAAAATGATCTTCACCAACGATCATGATTACCGGAATTCAACCCGCATCATTGAGGTCGGAGAAAGCGCACAACAGCGTTTCAGCCTCCATGATGAGGAGGTTCAGCATCTGGGCGAACTGGCGCTGATTATCGAAAAACATTATCAGCGACCGATGGACATTGAATGGGCCAAGGATGCCGATGAGCAAAGCCTGTATATCGTCCAGGCACGTCCGGAAACCGTCAAGGCACACACGGCTGGCAATATTCTCAGGCGTTATGAACTACAGGCGCATGGAGAAGTCATCGCCCACGGCCGCAGCATCGGCCAGGGTATCGGCGCCGGCGTAGCGCGTGTGATCCGTAACGCGAAAGACATGGATCATCTTCAGAAGGGTGAAATTCTCATAACCGATATGACCGACCCCGACTGGGAGCCGGTCATGAAACGCGCCAGCGCTATTGTCACTAATCGCGGCGGCCGCACCTGCCACGCGGCTATTATTGCCCGTGAATTAGGTGTGCCGGCAGTAGTCGGCTGCGCAAATGCCAGCGAGAAAATTGAAGATGGCAGTGAGGTAACCGTGTCCTGTGCCGAAGGCGATAGCGGCTATATCTATCGTGGAAAACTGCCTTTTCGGGTACAGGAGATCAATCTGTCTTCTATGCCCAGGCTGCCTTTCAAGATCATGCTCAACGTCGCCAGTCCCGATCGCGCCTTTGATTTTCAGTTTCTCCCCAATGATGGCGTGGGTCTGGCGCGGCTCGAATTTATTATCAACCGCAATATTGGCGTGCATCCCCGCGCCCTGCTGGACTATCGGCGGCAGCCGCCGGGAATCCAGAAACAAATCGACGAATGCAGCCGTGGTTATCCGGATCCCGTCAGCTTTTATATTGAAAAACTGGTGGAAGGTATCGCCACCATTGCTGCCGCCTTCTGGCCCAAACCGGTCATCGTACGTCTGTCTGATTTTAAATCCAATGAATACCGTAACCTGATTGGTGGCGAAGCCTTTGAACCCACGGAAGAAAATCCCATGCTTGGTTTCCGCGGCGCCAGCCGCTATACCGATCTGGACTTTCAGGAAAGTTTTGAACTCGAATGTTTCGCCATTAAAAAAGTCCGCGATGATATGGGGCTGACCAATGTCGCCATCATGCTGCCCTTCGTGCGTACACCAGAAGAAGCCCACAATGTTATCAATTTGCTAAATGAAAATGATCTACGCAGGGGGATAAATGATCTCAAAATTATCATGATGTGTGAAATTCCCGCCAATGCCCTGCTGGCCGAGCGCTTCCTGAAATATTTTGACGGTTTTTCTATTGGCTCGAATGATCTGACCCAGTTGACGCTGGGACTGGATCGCGACTCCGAACGTATCGCCCCCCTCTTCGATGAACGTAATGAAGCCGTCAAATCTCTAATGAGCATGGCCATTTCCAGCTGCCGCCGGCTCAACAAATATATCGGCATCTGCGGACAGGGACCCTCCGACTATCCGGAACTTGCCTACTGGCTAATCGAGCAGGGGATCAGCAGTATTTCCCTGAACCCGGACAGTGTGATTGAAACCTGGCTGTACCTGGCAGAAAACCCGCCTGAAAAAACCACCGGTACAAAAACATGTTAATCATTCTCATCCTTATCGCTGTTTACCTTGCCTGGCTGGGATTCTCGCTACGCAAGATCAAGCCGGGTTACTCTCTGCTTGCCGCTACAGGCTCAGTATTAATCGGTTTTCTAGCCCTTGGTGGTTTCTTCGGTTTCCTGTAGACTCCCGCGTCCCTGATTGACCCTGACAACACCAGAAGGAACGAGCCATGTCTGACCCTCAACTGCCACTGATAATTGAACCCGAACAACTGGCATCAATCCTTGAACGGCAGGATCTACTGCTCGTCGATCTTTCCCAGGCCGCCACCTATGTACAATATCATCTACCGGGATCTATCTTCCTGGATTACAGCTGGATCGTGCGCATCGAACATCCACGCATGGGATTGCTACCGCAGAAGGAACAACTCAGCCGCGTACTCGGCGCGCTGGGCATGACGCCGGATAGTCATATCGTCACCTATGACGATGAAGGCGGCGGCCGCGCCTGCCGGTTTCTCTGGACTCTGGATGCCATCGGTCACAAACATCATTCCCTGCTCAATGGCGGTCTACAGGCCTGGGCGAACACCGGCTTTGAGATCAGCAGTAAAATACGCTACCCCACGCCGGGGGAAGATTACCCCGTATCCTTCAACGATGAACCGGTCGCCAGCCGCCAGTACATTCTCGATCACCTCAATGACAATCAGATAGTCCTGCTTGATTGTCGCAACGAGAAAGAATACCAGGGCACGAAAGTGCTGGCGGCGCGTGGTGGTCACATCCCCGGGGCCGAAAATATTGACTGGGTTAATGCGATGGACAAACAATGCGATCTGCGTTTGAAACCCGAAAATGAACTACGGCAAATGCTGGAATCCTGCGGCATCAGCCCGGACAAAACCGTCGTCACTTACTGTCATAGTCACCATCGTTCAGCGCATACTTACATCATGCTCAAATCCTTGGGCTATGAAAAGGTGAAAGGGTATCCCGGCTCCTGGTCGGACTGGGGCAATGAAGCCAATACCCCGGTTGAAAAATAATAAATACAGCGGGATAGAATATTTAAATAAGTGTTCCGAATTCCTGTCCGCAAAAACCGTTCGCCCTGAGCTTGTCGAAGGGTGAGTACCCTTAAATATTGGTATTTCAGGCTTTACATTCATGGTTCGACAAGCTCACCACGA
>CAZQVV010000040.1:0-7335 GCA_964596835.1 uncultured Thiohalophilus sp.
CTTCACCACGAACGTGGAAATTCACAAGTGATCGGGTATTTGGAACGCTTATTTACTAATGGGGTGACTGATTATGCGACACGAAATTCTCGCATACCGGGATCAACACATGGATCGAGGTATGGGTTCCCACGCGGAGCGTGGGAACCAGTAATCTTGCAAAATGGGAGGAGACCATATATGGGCTGAGTAAAACGAAGCCCAACAATATTATTAAGAGACGACCGGCCAGGGACGAATAGCGGGTAAAAACGCGGGACAGGCTTACCCGCCACCAACCGCAGGTATATTAGTAAAATCTGCGTTCTGATCCCGGTTTCCGTGGTCTTTATCCTTTTCGATCAACGCATAGGCGGAATGGTTGTGAATGGACTCGAAGTTTTCTGATTCCACTACATAGGCGCGGATGCGATCATCCTGGTTCAGGCGTGCGGCCACATCGCGGACTGCGTCTTCCACAAACTTGGGGTTGTCATATGCGCGTTCGGTGACCATCTTTTCATCCGGACGCTTGAGCAGACCATAGAGTTCGCAGGAGGCTTCCTGCTCGATGAGTTCGATCAATTCTTCGACCCAGACGAAGTCATTGACCCGGGCGGTAATGGTGATATGGGAGCGCTGGTTATGCGCACCACGATCCGAGATTTTCTTCGAGCAGGGACAGAGACTGGTGACGGGTACGATCACTTTAATGGTCATGATGTGTTTGCTGTTATGGATTTCACCGATAAAACTGATGTCATAATCCATCAGGCTCTGCACGCCTGAGACCGGGGCGGTCTTGTTGATGAAATAGGGGAAGCTCATTTCGATATGACCGGATTCGGCTTCCAGCAGTTCCGTCATTTCACGCATCATTTCCTTGAAGGACTTGACCGAGATTGCCCATTCGTGACTATTCAGAATCTCGACAAAACGGGACATGTGGGTCCCCTTGAAATTATGCGGCAGATTCACATACATGTTGAAATTGGCAATGGTGTGCTGTTCGCCGCCGCTGCGATCGAGAATACAAACCGGATGGCGGATGTTTTTGATGCCGACCTTGTTGATGGGCAGTTGGCGGGTGTCTTCACGGTTCTGTACGTCTTCAATCGGTTTTGTTGCCTGGCTCATGCCATTACTCCTCAGTATAGGTGACGCAGGCGCGCTCGGTTTCCCACAGGGTCACGCTTGCGACGCGGATCACGTCGGTATTCAACATCCTGGACAGCTCTCGGTACAGCCAGGCAGCGATGTTTTCCGCTGTCGGGTTCTGTTGGTCAAATACGGGCAGTTCATTCAGGTTCTGGTGATCCAGGCGCTCAACCAGTTTGTTGGTCGCCTGCTTGATCCACTTGAAGTCCAGCCCCATACCAATTTCGTCCAGCCTGCTTGCGCTGACCTCCACCTCGACTTTCCAGTTGTGGCCATGCACGCGGCTGCAGGGACCTTCGTAGTTACGAAGGTAATGGGCGGCGGCAAAATCCGTGAGGATTTTCATTGTGTAGTGAGCGGTCATGATGATACTTGACTAAAAGACTAGGACTTTAAGCGACTGTGGAGCGTTTTGCAAGGGGGTGAACTTCAATAAAATTTTCAATGTGGCGGATTATACCACTACTGGACAGCCCTGCATCGGCCAAAAGCTGTTCGCGGCTGGCCTGTTCCATGAACACATCAGGCAGCCCCATGTTAAGTACAGAAATCGAAAGTGCTTGCGATATCAAACACTCGTTCACCGCACTGCCCGCACCGCCCATTATGGCGTTATCCTCGATAGTGACTAACAGATCGTGGTGGTGGGCCAGTTCCCGCACCAGTGCGCTATCCAGGGGTTTGATAAAACGCATGTTCGCCACGCTGGCATCAAGCTGTTCGGCAGCGACCAGCGCATCGGCGAGTGGGGCACCGAATACCAGCAGGGCGATGCGTGTGCCTTTGCGCACGATTTTTCCCTTGCCGAGGGGCAGGGCGGTCATTTTTTGACGGATTGCCGTGCCCGGTCCCTTGCCCCGTGGGTAGCGCACGGCAGCAGGGCCGTCATGCTGAAAACCAGTATACAGCATCTGTCGGCATTCGTTTTCATCGGCCGGGGCCATGATGGTCATATTGGGAATCGCGCGCAGGTAACTCAGATCGAAACTGCCCGCGTGTGTGGGGCCGTCGGGGCCAACGACCCCGGCGCGATCAATAGCGAAGAGTACGGGCAGGTTCTGTAAGGCTACATCGTGGATTAACTGGTCATAGGCCCGTTGCAGAAAGGTGGAATAAATAGCGACCACGGGCTTGAGGCCGTCACAGGCCATACCGGCCGCCAGGGTGACGGCGTGTTGCTCGGCGATGCCGACATCAAAATAGCGGCGTGGAAACTGTTTGGAAAAGTCCATCAGTCCGGAGCCTTCACACATGGCCGGGGTAATGCCCACCAGGCGGGGATCCTGTTTCGCCATGTCGCAGAGCCAGTCACTGAAAATTTTTGTATAGGTGGGCGCACTGCCAGGTTTTTGTTCCAGATCGCCGGAATCCGGATCAAACCGGCCCACGCCGTGGTAGGCGCTGGGGTTATCCTCAGCAGGCGGGTAACCTTTGCCCTTGGTGGTCACCACATGCAGGAATTGCGGTCCCTTCAGATGTTTCAGATTTTCAAGCGTTTTGATCAGGGTATCCAGATCATGCCCGTCAATGGGGCCGATGTAGTTGAAACCCAGCTCTTCAAACAGCGTGCCGGGCACCACCATGCCTTTTACATGTTCCTCGGCGCGGCGCGCCAGTTCCCAGACTGAGGGCATCGCGCCGAGAACTTTTTTGCTGCCTTCACGCATGGTGGAATACAGTCGCCCAGAGAGCATGCGTGCAAGATGATTGGATAGACCGCCGACATTGGCCGAGATCGACATGTCGTTATCGTTCAATACCACCAGCAGGTTGGCATCCAGATCGCCCGCATGATTCAGCGCTTCAAAGGCCATGCCCGCCGCCAGTGCGCCATCGCCGATAACTGCAATGGCACGGCGTGCGCTGCCAGTTCTGGTAGCCGCCAGGGCCATGCCCAGCGCGGCGCTGATCGAGGTGCTGGAGTGGCCTACGCCAAAGGCATCGTATTTGCTTTCATTGCGGCTGGGAAAGCCGCAGAGGCCATGTTTGATCCGCAAATCTCGCATCTGCTCCCGGCGTCCGGTGAGTATTTTATGGGGATAACTCTGGTGCCCCACGTCCCAGACCAGCCGATCCTCCGGCGTGTCATAGACATAGTGCAGGGCGATGGTCAGCTCCAGCGTGCCCAGCCCGGCCGCCAGATGGCCACCGGTCTTGCTGACCGAACGGATCAGGAACTGGCGTAATTCGGTGCTGAGGGTTTTCAGCTCGGGCAGTGAAAGTTTGCGCAGGCTGACCGGATCGTCGATTTGGTTCAGGAGAGGGAAGTCGGTGGTTTTGGACATGGATGACAGATATCGGTGACTTGGCTTGAATGAGATAGATCAATCGATCTTCGTCTTATTGACTCTAACTTGCAAGTGAATCAGGGATTCTCATAGTATAGAAAGCAGATGATGCGTTGGGTGTTGTTTGTTTTATAAGGGCTTTGCGGATGCTTGCTTTTTTCTCGCACGCTCTGCGTGGGAATGCATAAGTGGTGCTCAGACTGTGGTTCCAGTGGTGTGAAAGGTATGGATTCCCACGCAGAGCGTGGGAATCAGGCAAGGGTTTAAAATACTGGCGCAGGTGTAGTGTTTGACGCCCATGTTGTCCGATGTTACCTTGCCTGCAGTTTTCAGGTATCCCTCAGGATTTCAGTCCGGGGGGATGAAACGGGAAGCCGGTGCGTTGTACAAAAAGTGCATACAAACCCGGCGCTGCCCCCGCAACGGTAAACGAGTCATATTCTGCAACATGCCACTGTGTCTTGACATGGGAAGGCGCAGAACAGGAAATTTTCCACTCGTGAGTCCGGAGACCGGCCTGAAAAACTGTTTTGGTGTCTGCGGAGGGCGGTATACCAGAAGGAAAATGTCCGGTTTCCCTTCCTGTTTATCCTCCGCGCAAGTTTTAACCAATATTGAACAATCTGCCGAGGAGAATACCCATGACGTCATCTACTGTGAACAGCACCAGCCGCGCTGTTCGTGAATCCCGTTTGCCTGCCGCCGCCAGCGCCTTGCTGCTGGGGCTGTTTATCCTTTATGGCGTTGGTTTTGCTCTGGGTCAGGGCGATGTGCTGCATAATGCCGCCCACGATACGCGCCATACCATGGCCTTTCCCTGCCACTGATTATTGATACCGGCAGGAGAAAACCACATGTTTCGTTCCCTTATGATTACCGCCCTGCTGGCTGGTGCGGCGGCGGGTTTGCTGCTTACCGCTATTCAGCAATGGCAAGTTACGCCGATCATTCTCACGGCAGAAAAATATGAAACCGCAGCGGCTGTAGCGTCGGCGGCCGAGCATGACGGCCATGCTCACAAACATTCTCATGAGCATAATGCGGCGACATGGCGTCCCGCTAACGGCATTGAACGTATGTTCTTTAGCTTGCTTGCCAATGTGCTTGCCGGTATCGGTTTTGCGTTGTTGCTGGCGGCGGGTATGGGTCTCAGTGGTCACAGCGGATGGCGCAAAGGGCTGGGCTGGGGGCTGGCAGGGTATGCGGTTTTCTTCGTTGCGCCGACCCTGGGTTTGCATCCGGAGGTGCCGGGAACGGTCGCCGCCGCCCTGGCCGAGCGACAGTTATGGTGGATATCCACGGTGGCGGCATCGGCCACCGGGCTTGCCCTGCTGATATTCGGGCGCAGTCTGTTGCTTAGGGGCCTGGCGGTTATTCTATTGATTATGCCGCACCTGTTCGGCGCTCCCCTTCCCGAACACGCGGGCAGCCTGGTTCCGCAGCAGTTGAGCGATGATTTTATTTTAGCAACGACGATTGTCAACGGTATTTTCTGGCTTGCCCTGGGTCTGTTCAGTGGTCGTTTTCTACAGCGGTTTTTGCCGTCCGAGAACGTGGCTGCCATATGAAAGAAAGCGCCGACATCTCGTCGTCAGACAACCGGCATCGCCAGCGCATGCAGCGTAAAAAAACGTTGGTCGATGCAGGTATTGCCCGCGCCACCGAGGAGCGTGGGGTCATCGTTCTGCATACCGGTAATGGCAAGGGTAAGAGCAGTGCCGCATTCGGCATGGTGGCGCGGGCCCTGGGACATGAGCTACAGGTGGCGGTGATTCAGTTCAGCAAGGCCGCTAACAGCAGCGGGGAAGAGCGGTTTTTTCGTCGTCAGCCGGGGTTGGCCTATCATGTGATGGGCGAGGGCTTTACCTGGGAAACCCAGGATCGCGAGCGCGACTGCCGCGCCGCCGCTGCGGCCTGGCAACAGGCGGCTGTCTATCTGGCTGATCCGGCGTATGCTCTGGTCGTGCTGGATGAACTCAATATCGTCCTCAAACACAAGTATCTCGCGCTTGAATCGGTCATCGAAATACTACAGCAACGCCCCCCCATGCAGCATGTCATTATTACCGGCCGCGCGGCTCGTCCGGAACTCATCGAGCTGGCCGATACAGTCACCGATATGCACGCGATCAAACACGCCTATCAAGCCGGAGTGCGAGCGCAAAAGGGTATCGAATTATAATGAGCGGCACGGTTCACTGTCCTGCGCTGCTGATCAGTGCACCGGCTTCCGGCCAGGGCAAGACGACGATCACTGCCGCGCTGGCTCGTTTTTACCGGCAACAGGGAAAAAAGGTGCGAGTCTTCAAGACCGGTCCCGATTTTCTCGATCCCATGATTCTGGAACAGGCATCGGGCCAGCCTGTCTACCAGCTTGATCTGTGGATGGGCGGCGAGCAACATTGCCGACAGCTTTTATATAAGGCCGCCAGTGAAGCTGATCTGATTCTGATTGAAGGTGTGATGGGGCTGTTCGATGGCACGCCCTGCAGCGCCGATCTGGCCGAATTGTTCGGCATTCCGGTATTGGCCGTTATTGACTCGACTGCCATGGCGCAGACCTTTGGCGCACTGGCCTATGGACTGGCCCATTACCGCGCGAGTGTTCCGTTTGCCGGCGTCATCGCTAACCGGGTCGCCAGCCCGGGCCATGCCGAGATGCTGATGGAGAGCCTGCCGGATAACATCCCCTGTTTCGCATCTCTCGCACGGGATGCCGCCTGTGAGTTGCCCTCGCGTCATCTCGGTCTGGTGCAGGCGGAAGAAATCGCCGATCTGGATGCCCGCATTGATCAGGCCAGCCTGCTTTTACAGAATAGCGGTTTTGCTTATCAGCCTGGGCCGGTCAGTTTCGACCGTCTGGAATTGCAGTCACAGGCGGGCAAACTAAAGGGGATCCGCATCGCCGTGGCGCGGGACTCGGCATTTGCTTTTGTGTACCGGGCCAACCTTGAATTGTTGCAGGAAATGGGTGCGGATCTGTGTTTTTTTTCACCGCTGAAAGATCGGTCTTTACCGTTAGCCGACAGCCTCTACCTGCCCGGCGGTTATCCCGAGCTTCATCTTCAAGCGCTGGCGCAAAACGAGTACATGCACGAGGCTATCCGCGCGCATCAGGCTGCGGGCAAGCCGATTGTGGCCGAGTGCGGCGGCATGCTGTACCTGTTTGAATCGCTGACCGACAAGCAGGGGCAGCGCGCCAACATGGTGGGGCTGTTGCCTGGTCATGCCCGGATGCAAACGCGGCTGGCCAACCTCGGTCTGCACAGCGTTGACTTGCCTGAAGGCGGGCTGCGTGGACATAGCTTTCATCATTCAACACTTGAAACGTCGCTGGAGCCGGTTAGCTGGTCTGCAAGTTCACGCAAGCGGGGGCGCGGGGAAGCCGTGTACCGTCAGCAGCGGTTACAGGCGTCTTATCTGCATATGTATTTTCCGTCCAACCCGGATGCCTCAGCAAGTTTATTTCTAGCATGACAGAAGCCGTTAAAAGTAAAGTCTGGTTCGTCGGTGCCGGACCGGGCGATCCGGAATTAATGACGCTGAAGGGGCAGAAACTGATCAGCCAGGCCGATGCGATTCTGTTCGCCGGTTCACTGGTGTCCGAGGCGGCCATGCGCTGGGCAAAACCGGGTTGTGATATTCAGGATTCCAAAGGTATGGAACTTGATGCCATTAACCACTGGTTGATCGAACGCGCACGTAAAAATATGAACGTGGTGAGATTACAGACCGGCGATCCTGGTCTTTACGGCGCACTGATCGAAATGGTGCAGGCGCTGGATAAAGAACATGTTGAGGTAGGCGTAGTGCCGGGTATTTCTTCAGCGATGGCGTCCGCGGCGGCGGGAGTCGAAAGTCTGACCTTGCCGGAAGTGACCCAGACCGTGATTCTCACTCGTATGGAGGG
>CAZQVV010000040.1:7435-21238 GCA_964596835.1 uncultured Thiohalophilus sp.
AAAGCGAACAAAGCATAAGAGGTGCTGCCGTGAACAGTACAATCCTGTTAGTCGGTCACGGTTCGCGCAACAGCGAAGGTAACCGCGAAGTCGAACGTTTCTCATCCCTCTGGCAGGAGCAGCATCCGGACTGGCATATTGAAACCTGTTTCATCGAGTTCGCCGACGTATTGCTGGATGCCGGTCTGGACAATGCAGCCCGACATGCGGCGAAAAACAGTAACACGGTTATTGTCGTACCGCTTATTCTCAATGCCGCCGGTCATGTAAAAATGGAAATCCCGCAATTTATTGAGCAGGCGCGTTTGCGCCATCCCATTATTCAGTTTATCTATGCGTGCCACCTGGGGGCGGAAGACGCGATTCTTGATATTCTCAGGCGTAACCTGGCTAAAGTCATGGCAACGCTGGACGTACCCGATCCGAAAACAACGGGTGTTATTCTACTGGGACGCGGATCCTCGGATCGGGTTGCCAATGGCGAAGTGGCAAAAATGGCGCGCTGGCTATATGAAGAACACGAACACGATCTGGTTGATATCGCCTTTACCGGTATTACTTATCCGCGCCTGGAACGCATGCTCCAGCAGCAGGCGGCTCTGGGAATGACCCAGGTTGCTATCCTGCCCTATTATTTATTCACGGGCACGCTGATTGAACGCATTCGGCGGCAGGTGGTGCGCCTGCAGCGACAGTATTCTCAACTGGCGATAGAATGTGGCGATTATTTCGGGTTTGAAAAAGAAATCTATCGCTTGCTGGATAACCGAGTTTTGCAGGCTGCTGGTGAGCATCCGGAAATTGAAACTGCAATGATGGAGTGCGATGGTTGCCAGTACCGGTCGATGAGCCAGCCGCATGCGCACCTGCATCAACACCATAGCCATTCATGATCAAGGGGATAACATGAGTAATGTGATAACGGAACAACTTACCCAGGCGGGCAAAAAAATCGAACACGATTCCTTCGCTATCGTCGACCGGGAAGCCGGTGAGCACGATTACAGCGAAGCGCAATGGCAAATTGTTCGGCGTATGATTCACGCCACGGCGGATTTTGAATTCAACGGCCTGAGCCGGTTTCACAAAGACGCGGTGGCCGCCGGGCTTGACGCTATTGCCCGAGGGGCTGACATAGTTGCCGATGTGGAAATGATCTGCGTGGGTTTATCCCAACCGCGTCTGAATCACTTTGGCGTTAATACTCATCACTTTATTGCGGATGAGGATGTGATTGAACAGGCTAAAGCAGAGAACAGCACCCGTGCAGTACAAGCCATGCGCAAGGCGCAACGGCTGGGTTTACTCAAAGGCAGTATTGTTGCGATAGGCAATGCACCCACGGCCCTGCTCGAAATTATTCGCATGATAAAGGAAGAAGATCTGTGTCCTGCACTGGTCATCGGTATGCCGGTAGGCTTTGTTTCGGCGGCAGAATCAAAGCAGGCGCTGGCTGAGATAAAAAATGTGCCCTGGATAATTACCGAAGGTCGCAAGGGCGGCTCCACCCTGGTGGTGGCTGCCATCCATGCGCTGCTAGCCCTGACTGAAGCAGCGCATAAATAAACCTCTTTAAAAATATTAGTTATTAACACAGAGAACGCGGAGGCGCTGAGACGCTGAGATTTTATAATGTTTATTTGTAACCACTCACCCCTCAACAGTGGGTATACGTTTTAAACTCTCTATGCAGGCTGTGCTGCTGATTAATTCCGCCGTTCATGGTTCGACCAGCTCACCACGAACGGCGGAATTAATCAGAGTGGGTAGGATGGATAGAGCAAGGCGAACCCCATCAAGCAAAAAAACTGCATGCGGCACATCGATGAAATCCATCACTAAGAAAAAGAAACGCGGTTCACGCAAGGGGTTTACCACCGGCGCCTGTTCGGCGGCGGCGGCGCGTGCGGCAACCCTGGGTCTGGTACACGGCGTGGTGCCGGACGAAGTGGAGTGTATTCTGCCGAATGAGCAACAGGTGCGTTTTACCGTGACGGAACAATTTTATAAAAACGGTCATGCCCATGCGGTGGTAATCAAGGATGCCGGTGATGATCCGGATTGTACCGATAAGGCGCGCGTAACCGCTGATGTGCGCGCCCTGCCGGAGCATCCTGATGAGGTTCTGATTCTGGGAGGGCAGGGCGTAGGTCGCGTCACCATGCAGGGGCTGGGACTGGAAGTCGGCGGCCCGGCGATTAATAAATCACCACGCAAAAATATAGAAAAAAATGTGCGCCAGGCGGCAGGCGCGCTGCTGGAAACCAGCGGACTTGAAGTGACTATCTCGGTGCCGGGCGGTGAGAAAATGGCGAAAAAGACGCTCAACCCGCGTCTGGGCATACTCAATGGTATTTCTATTTTGGGCACCACGGGGATTGTTCATCCGTATTCCACCGCCGCATTTCGAGACAGTGTCATTCAGGGGATCCAGATCGCGGCGGCGCAGGGGCAGGATACCGTGGTGCTGACTACCGGCGGGCGCACGGAAAAATTTGTCATGCGTGAACTGCCTAACCTGGCCACCGCCTGTTTTGTGCAAATGGGGGATTTCCTCAAGTACGCGATCGATACCGTTGTCAGCGAAGGGATTCAGAAGATTATTTTCGGCGGCATGGTGGGCAAACTGACCAAGATAGCCCAGGGCGAAACCATTACGCACGCTCATCGTAATGCCGTGGATACTGATTTGCTGGCGGGTATCATCGCGGCTATTGGTGCGCCCGAGGAAGTCTGTGAAGACATTCGTGCCGGACAGACGGCGCGCTATGCAAGCGAACGCATGCAGGAGCTGGGCTTGCTGGATGAATTCTATCAGGCTTTGGGTAATAAAGTGATTGAGACACTGAGCATTCGGTATCCCGGAAAATTCGATATCCGGATTTTGATCTGTGACTTTGAAGGTAACTGGCAGGCCGAGATAAACGGGGCGCGGAGAGATGACTGAAACCTGTCTGATAATCGGAGTGCTGGATGATGGCGAAAAAAGCCTTACGCCGACTTCTCTGGAAAGTATTCGTCAGGCCGATGTGGTGATTGGGGCAACGCGCACCCTGTCCCTGTTTAAAGACTTATTTTCCGATGATGTGCAGCTGCATGATTTAACCGCGTGTCTTGGGCGTGTACCGGAATGGATAAAAACGGCGCAGGAAAAAGGGCAGGCAGTTGTGGTGCTGGCGACGGGCGATCCCCTTTGTCATGGTATTGGCCGCTATCTGATTAACAAACTGGGACGGGAATGTTGCCGGATCGTGCCTAATCTTTCCATCTTGCAACTGGCCTGTGCGCGTTTGGGTCTGGCCTGGCAGGAACTTGAAATTTGTTCCGTGCATAGTCGTGATGCCGGTGAATGGGAAACGGAGGCAGGATCTGATCATGGCTTTTATCCTTTATTGCAGGCTATGTGCAAACATGATTTGATTGCGGTATTTACCAGCCCGGAAAATACGCCGGATCGCATCGCCCGCATGTTGCTGAGCGAAGGACTGGGCGATAATTTTGTTTTTTCAGTTGCTGAATGTCTATTGCGTACCAACGAGCGCATCATAAAAAACATTCCCATCACAGAGGCCGCGGAGCAAAGCTTCGTTGATCCCAATATGCTTATTCTGCAACGTAAGACGGCACAGGTGAAAAACGTGTTGTTTGGCCGTGCGGACCATCGTTTTTCCCAGCGTAAACCGGACAAAGGCTTGATCACCAAACTTGAAGTGCGCGCGGTATCACTGGCGCGCATGCAGCTGCGCTCTGACAGCGTTGTCTGGGATATCGGCGCGGGGTCCGGGTCAGTAGGGCTGGAAGCTGCGCGTCTGTGTTCGGATGGTTATGTGTATGCGATAGAAAAAAATGTGCAGGACGTTGCGATTGTAAAAGAAAACAGGCGGCGTATGGCGATTCATAATTACCGCATCGTGCATGACAAAGCCCCGGCGCAACTCGATGACTGGCCCGACCCCGATGCAATTTTCATCGGTGGTTCCGGTGGTGAGCTGGCCGATTTGATTCGCGTATGTTTATTTCGACTGCGATCCTGCGGCTGTTTGGTGATGAACTTTGTCACGCTGGAAAATCTTGCCGAGGCGACTCGAATACTCAAACAAACAGGGGCTGATTGGGATGTGACACAATTACAGGCCAGTCGTAGTCAAGCCATATTAAACATGCATCGTATGCAGGCAGAAAACCCGGTCTGGATAGTCAGCGCCCAAAAAGAAAATTTGGAGAAACAATAAAATGAGTAATAAGCAGACAGGCACTTTGTATGGCGTGTCTCTTGGTCCCGGTGATCCGAATTTGATTACCCGCCATGCATGGGCGTTGTTGCAACGCGATGACGCTGTCTGGACTTACCCGGTGCGCAGTAAAAAAAGTGACAGTTATGCGCTGGATATCGTCTTGCGCGCAGGACTGTCGTTGCCGCCCGCACATCAGGCGCTGGTATTTCCGATGACCCATGATCGGGAGAAACTGGAAAAATACTGGCAGCAGGCGGGCGAGATGATCCTACCCTTATTACAGTCTGGTCGGGATGTGCTGTTTCTGGTGGAAGGCGATGCCTCCACCTATTCAACCTTTTCGCATCTGGCGCGAACCGTGGTTTCGCGGGATAAGAATATTCAGGTGGACACCATCGCCGGGGTCTGTTCCTTCAACGCCGCTGCCGCACGCCTGCAAACTTCACTGGCGGATACTGACGATACCATTGCGATCATTCCGGCAAGTTACGGCGTAACGGTGATTGATGAATTGCTGAAACAGTTCGATACTCTGGTCTTGCTCAAGGTCAAACTCCTGATGGATGAAATCATTGATTTACTCTCGCAGCGAAATCTCATCCAGCACAGTCAGTTCATCGAAAAGGCCGGTACCCCGGATGAATATATTGTGCATGACATTGCCAGTCTGAAAGGTAAACCGGTTAATTATTTATCCTTGCTGTTGGTAAAAAATCCGTATCGTGAGCGCGGCGAGATGATTCGTGGTTGTCGCAAGAAAACAGCGACTTCGACATGAGCCATCGCCCTCCGGTTCGGCTGGCTATGCTGGCGATTACCAAACATGCTTCTCAGCAGGTGAAAGCACTGGCCTTGAAAATGCCTGAGGCCGAGATCATTGTGGCGGAAAAATTTGCCCCGGTAATGAATGAGCTACCCAATAAGGTGATGGTCAGTCGCGGACCATTGCGGCCACAGATAGGCGATATTTTTGCTACGTATGATCTGCTGGTCTTTTTCGTTTCGCTGGGCGCGGTGGTGCGTTTGATTGCGCCGCATCTTAAATCCAAGGAAGAAGATCCCGCTGTGGTGGTAGTGGATGACACCGCGCGTTTTGTAATCCCGCTGCTCTCCGGGCATGTGGGTGGCGCCAATGCCCTGGCCGAACGACTGGCTGATCTTCTGGGGGCGACGGCAGTCCTGACGACGGCTTCTGATGCGGGTAAGACCATTTCGGTAGACATTCTGGGACGCGAGCTGGGCTGGAAAGTCGATGCGCCGAAGATCAACATCACCCGCGTTTCCGCGCATGTGGTCAACGAGGAAGCGATTGCCCTGGTGCAGGAATGCGGCAGCAAAGACTGGTGGACGCGCGCCACGCCAATTCCCGGAAACATACAGTTGTTCGATAATTTTGAACAGGTCGATCTTGAACAGTTCAAGGCCGTGTTGTGGATCACGCGGCGTGATATTCCCGATGAACTGCGGCAACGATTGCACGAACGGCTGGTGGTGTATCGGCCACCAGAAGGGCTGGCGGATGGATAAATCTGAAAAAATTATTCTCGGGATCGGCTGTGATCGCAATACCGTTTTAGAAACGCTGGAGATCGCCGTCGATCGGGCGCTTAAAGAAACACAGCAAACCTATGCTGCAGTTGTTGCGCTGGCGACCATTGATAAAAAAAAGGATGAAGTCGCAATGCTGGAATTATCCCGCAAACGCAACTGGCCGTTGCGTTTTTATTCGGCTGAACAACTGGCGCAGGTAGCCGTGCCCAATCCATCTGCGGTGGTTCTTAAATATATGGGCACACCGGCGGTATCCGAGGCGGCGGCCATGTTGGCGGGCAACACCGGGATTGATGACCTGTTGCTGGAAAAATTTAAATATCGGGGCGAAGACAATAAAAACGCCACGGTATCGATAGTGAGGTTACGATAATGCGTAAAGGAAAAATTCTGCTGGTGGGTTTTGGTCCAGGGTCCGAGTCACACATGAGTGTGCGGGCGCTGCAGGCGATTGAAGAAGCGGATGTGGTGATTGGGTACTCGACCTATATTCGCCTGGTGAAGAACCTGCTGGATGGCAAGGAGGTGATTCGTAAAGGCATGACCGAAGAAATCGATCGTTGTCTCCAGGCGTACGAGCAGGCGAAGCAGGGAAAAACGGTTGCATTGATTTCATCCGGTGACATCGGTGTTTACGGCATGGCCGGGCCGACCTATGAAGTGCTGCTGCAATCCGGCTGGACGCCCGACAGTGATATCGAAGTGGAAATTGTTCCCGGTACAACCGCCTTGTCTGCTTCCGCCTCATTGGTAGGCGCGCCGCTGACGCATGACTTCTGTTCCATTTCACTTTCTGATTTGCTGACCCCCTGGCCGGTGATTGCCAAACGCCTGGATGCCGCCGGGCGCAGTGATTTCGTCATCGCCCTGTATAATCCCAAAAGCGGTCGGCGCACCGGACAAATCGCTGAAGCGCAACGGATTCTGTTGCAGTACCGCAAGGCGGATACGCCGGTGGCGATCGTCAAATCCGCCTTCCGTGATTTACAGGAGATTCAGCGGGTGCGGCTGGATGAAATGAAAGATTGCAAAATCGGCATGTTGACGACTGTTCTCATCGGCAATAGCAGTACCTTTATGCGTGAAGGTCTGATGATTACGCCGCGGGGCTATAGCAACAAGTACGATGGTATTACCGGCGCGACTCTGGACGGAGAAAAACGTGGCCGTTCCCTGGGCATGGGACTGGAGGGCTGGAAGGCCTGTGTGCGCCAACACCTGCGTCATCATGGCGAACAGGGTTTGCATACGATCAGTCGACATTTCGATACGGACGTGGGTGAAATTTTATCCGCCATTGCCGATGCGTCTGATGATGATCCTGCTGCCGATTTTTCATCGGTCAGGCTGCCGGGCGAAATGCAGCTGAGCATTATCCCGACAGTAAAACACTGGGGGCCGTTGCGCGCGGTGGTTCGTAGCGAGGCGGGCGCGGTGAGTGAACTGTTTATACAGGCAAAGGATCTCATGCTCTCGGGCGAACAATTAAAAATAGAAAACGAGCATTTTCATTTGCATATTGACTGGTCATGCGTAACCGGGGCCTGGTTGCTGCGCCGCGCCGAACAGATGTGTGGAATATATTTTCTCGATAAACATAATGCCTGCGTCTTCAGCCTCTTCCTGCTGCGCAAGGATGCTGTCTTCGATGTCAATGCCCGGCAACGGTTTGAACAACTGTGGCAGGAATCGATTCGGTCCGGCCAGCGGGAAATAACCGCCAATGAATAAACAGAAACCGCACGGATCACACAAAGGCCGATGACAACGCTGTTGATTACGCTGCTGGCTGCACTGTTGCTTGACCGCCTGCTGGGCGAGCCGCGCCGCGCGCATCCCCTGATCGCTTTTGGCCGACGGGTGCAGTGGCTGGAAGCGCGTTTGTCTGATGCGGGCAATGCCTCCATTTGGGGACAACGGTTGCGCGGTAGCCTGGCGGTGGTTCTGCTGCTGATACCTCTGACCGTGCTGGTATGGCTGCTTAGTCAGTGGCATGACATCGCGTTATGGCTAAATGTGCTGATCCTGTATCTGGCCATCGGTGGGCGCAGTCTGGTCGAACACGCCTGCCGGGTGCGTGATGCCTTGCAGGAAAACAACATGCAGCTTGCGCGCACCCGCACCGGTTATCTGGTAAGCCGGGACACGGGGCATATGAATGCGCAGGAGATGGCGCGCGCGACCATTGAATCAACGCTTGAAAACGGCTGTGATGCCTTGTTCGCACCACTGTTCTGGTTTTTACTTGCCGGTGCGCCGGGCGTGTTGTTTTATCGGCTGGCCAATACTCTGGATGCCATGTGGGGCTATAAAACGCCGCGCTATCGTGATTTCGGCTGGGCGGCGGCACGCCTGGATGATGTTCTGAATTTTATTCCTGCGCGCCTTACCGCATTGAGTTATGCCGTTACCGGAAGATTTGTCAGCGCCATACAGTGCTGGTCCAGCCAGGCGGGAGCCTGCGCCAGTCCCAATGCCGGGCCGGTGATGGCAGCGGGCGCAGGCGCACTGGCTTTACGCTTGGGCGGCCCGGCGGTCTATCATGGTCAGATGCAAGCGCGTCCGCAGCTGGGGCTGGGATCCCTGCCTGCAGCTGAAGATATCGATCAGGCCGTGAACCTGCTGCGGCGCAGTCTCGGCTTGTGGTTGGGGCTACTGGCGCTGGTCTGGGGAGGGTTGCAGTTTGCTTGAACACGGTGGCAAGTTGCAGCATGCGGCACAGCGTTATGGGATTGCTCTGGATCAGTGGATGGATTTGTCCGCCGGTTTGAATCCGCAGGCCTGGCCGGTGTGTGATATTCCCGCCGATGCCTGGGCGCGTCTGCCCGAAGACGAAGACCGTCTGATTGAAGTCGCACAACGCTATTATGGCGCGCCTGACTGTCTGCCGGTTGCCGGTTCGCAGGCGGCGATTCAGATCTTGCCACGCCTGTATACACAGCATAAAAATACGCTTCGTGTCGGTATGCTTACACCGGCTTATGCTGAACATGCCCATGCCTGGCAAGGTGCAGGCTTTAAACTTATTCCGCTGGCCGCCGATGAGATCGAGACGCAGGTGAACGGGCTTGATCTGTTGCTGCTGGTGAATCCCAATAATCCCACGGGGCATATTTTCGAACCGGCGCAACTGTGGCGTTGGCATCAGCAACTGGCTTCACGCGGCGGCAGCCTGATCGTGGATGAAGCTTTTATGGATTCCACGCCGGAAAAATCTCTGACAACATATACTGATCGGAAAGGACTGATTGTACTGCGATCCCTGGGCAAGTTTTTCGGCCTGGCCGGGGCCAGGGTCGGCTTTGTTTTTGCCGCGCCGGATTTTTTGCATCGTTTTGCGGAACTTCTCGGACCGTGGTCGATCAGTGGACCTTCACGCATGATTGCTATCGCCGCCTTGCAGGATCAAGACTGGCAGGTGCGTACGCGTAGCGAGCTACAACAACGGGGTCAACGGCTTGCGCGTTTGCTGACCGATAACGGCCTGCCCGTGTCAGGCGGCACGGCCCTGTTTCAATGGGTGGAAACGGCAGATGCCGAATCTATTCACCAACAGCTTGCCCGACAAGCGATTCTCACCCGTTTATTTACCCAACCTTGCAGTCTGCGTTTTGGTCTGCCTGCGGATGAGCAACAGTGGCAGCGTCTGGAGGCGGCATTAAATTCTTTGAGTTTGACTCCCCGCTGCTTGCGACGAAGAACGGCAGGTTGGGCTGAATGAAATGAAGCACTATAGGTACTGCTTTCGGTTGCCCAACAGAATCTCAGAGCAGGTTGTGGGGCTTTATTTCATCTCAATTCCACGCTGTTTGCAGCGAAAAACGGTAGGATGGGTAGAACGAAGTGAAACCCATGCGGGCAAGCGTGCTGATGGGTTTCACTTCGTTCTACCCATCCTACAACTTAATTCCCCGTCGGCTTGCTGCGGGGTAGTTTTTTTCGAAGTGACAGGCCGATGAGTATTCTGATGATTCAGGGTACGACCTCGGATGCCGGTAAAAGCGTGCTGGTCACGGCGTTGTGCCGGAGTCTGGCGCGCCGGGGAATCAGCGTTGCCCCCTTCAAACCACAGAACATGGCGCTCAATTCTGCCGTGACAATAGATGGTGGCGAGATTGGCCGCGCCCAGGCTCTGCAGGCGCAGGCGGCGGGTATCCCGCCGCATACCGACATGAACCCGGTGCTGCTCAAACCCAGTTCCGATACCGGTGCGCAGATCATTATTCACGGTCATACGGTTGGCAACATGGATGCGTGCGCTTATCACCGCTACAAGTCCACTGCGCGCCGGGCGGTGCTTGAGTCCTGCCGACGCTTACAGCAGGAATACGAGGTGGTGCTGGTGGAGGGTGCGGGCAGTCCGGCTGAAATTAATCTGCGAGAAAATGATATCGCCAATATGGGCTTTGCCGAGATGGTGAACTGCCCGGTGTTGCTGGTTGCGGATATCAATCGCGGCGGCGTGTTTGCGCATCTGGTGGGCACTCTGGCGTTGCTGAGCGAAACTGAACAGGCGCGGGTCAAAGGTCTGCTTATCAACCGCTTTCGTGGCGATTTGGCGCTGCTGCAACCGGGCATCGACTGGCTGGAAGAGAAAACGGGTAAACCGGTCAGCGGTGTCCTGCCTTTCCTGCATGATCTGCATCTGGAAGGCGAGGACAGTCTCGCGCGCAGTAATGGCAAGGCGGAAGCGGCAGAGCATCTGAACGTGATTGTCCCGGCCTTGCCGCGCCTGAGCAATCATACGGATTTTGATCCCTTGCGCCTGCATCCCCAGGTTAACCTGCGTTTTATTAACGTTGGTGATACGATCCCCGCCGCCGATCTTGTGATTCTGCCGGGCAGTAAAAATGTCTGTGCCGATCTGGCCTGGCTGCGTGAGCAGGGCTGGGACGATTTTATCCGGCGGCATTTGCGTTACGGTGGCAAACTTCTCGGCATTTGTGGCGGTTTTCAAATGCTGGGACAGTCAATCCAGGATCCGGACGGGATTGAAGGTGGCGGCGGTTGCCGGGCGCTGGGTCTTTTAGAACTGACCACAAGGCTCGGGCACGACAAACAGTTGCGCAACGTAGAGGGCCGCCTGTCGCTGGATGGTTCCCCGGTTCATGGTTACGAGATACACAGTGGTGTGACTACCGGCTTGGCACTTGAAAAGCCTGCGCTTGAATTGAACGGGAAAACGGAGGGCGCGCTGTCGGCGGATGGTCAACTTATGGGAACCTATTTGCACGGTCTTTTTGAGTCCACACCGGCCTGTAATGCGCTGCTGGGCTGGGCTGGTCTAAAGACTGTTCAGACTGCCGATTATATGCAACGCTGCAACAATGATATTGATCGTATTGCCGATGCCGTCGAACAGCATCTTGATATGGCGGCAATCGATTCACTTCTGGGGCTGGCGTCATGTGCAGCACAGTAGGTTGGGCAGAGCAAAGCGAAGCCCAACAGCACGGTACAAAATTTTGTTGGGCTTCATTTTATTCAAACCAATCTACAATTACGACGTAATTATAAACACTATTATGAAAGAACTTATTCTCGGTGGTGTGCGTTCCGGTAAAAGCCGCCTGGCCGAGCAGCATGCGCACGCTTCGGGATGCGAGGTATTTTATATCGCCACGGCTACCGCAGAGGATGCGGAAATGCAGCAACGCATCGCTCATCACCAGCGGCAACGTCCGTCAACATGGCCGCTGATTGAAGAACCCTTGAAGCTGGCAACGGCTCTGCAACAATACGCCGCCAGGGATCGCTGTTTACTGGTAGACTGTTTAACTCTTTGGCTGACCAATTTGTTGTTAGCCGACGAAGCTTCCCGGCTGTCGCAGGAACGTGACGCCCTGCTTGAACACCTGCCCGGCCTGCCCGGCCATATTATTCTGGTCAGTAATGAAACGGGTATGGGCATTGTTCCCGAGGGAAAACTGGCCCGCCGCTTTGGTGACGAAGCCGGACGCCTGCATCAGGATTTGGCACAAATTTGCGACCGCGTGATATTAACCGTTGCCGGTCTTCCACAAGTGTTAAAAGGAGACTTATGATGAACGCTGAATGGCTCAATGTACCGAGCACTCCCTTGAACAAACAGATGCTAGAAAAAGCGGTGGCGCGCCAGATGCAACTGACCAAGCCGCCGGGTGCCCTGGGTTATCTGGAAACCCTGGCCATTCGTCTTGCTGGCATGCAGGGGACTATCGAACCGTCGGTGGATAATGTACATATCACTGTGTTTGCCGCTGATCATGGCGTTGCGACGCGTGGCGTATCCGCTTTTCCGCAGGCCGTAACCGTCGAAATGCTGCGCAACTTCTCCCGTGGCGGGGCGGCGATCAATGTGCTGGCCCGCTATCTAGGCGCAACTTTAAGCGTAATTAACCTGGGCACCGCCAGCGATCCCGGTTCACTTGAAAATGTCACCGATCGCCACCTTGGCGCCGGTACGGCGGATTTTGTCGAACAGGCGGCGATGAGTGAGCAACAGTTTTATGATGCCCTGAATGCCGGTCGCCAGGCGGCCGAGCGAGTCTCCCTGGCGCATGGCGATTTGTTTATTGGTGGCGAAATGGGCATTGGGAATACCACCTCGGCGGCGGCGATTGCCTGCGCTCTGCTCGATAAAGAGGCCCGCGTGCTGACCGGGCCGGGTACCGGGCTGGATGACAAAGGGATTTCACGCAAGGCTGAGATTATTGCTAAAGCACTGGCGCGGCATCAATCTGCAGCGGGTGATCCGCTGGAGATTCTGCGTTGTCTGGGGGGCTTTGAAATCGTCGCGCTTACCGGCAGTTATCTTTCCTGCGCCCATACCGGCCTGCCGGTACTGGTGGATGGGTTTATCAGCAGTGTGGCAGCACTGGTGGCGGTAACGATTAATGCTGATGTCGCTGACTGGTTGTTGTATTCCCACGCCTCGGCCGAGCCCGGCCATGCGCATGTGCTGAAAGCTTTGCAGGCTCAACCGGTGCTTGATCTTGGTATGCGCCTGGGTGAAGGCAGCGGCGCCGCCGTGGCCGTGCCGCTGCTACGTCTGGCCTGTGAGCTGCACAACGGCATGGCGACCTTTGCTGAAGCCGGGGTCTCGGAAAAAAACGGATAAGAGGTAAAACAATTTGGATGAGTTTTACCGGAGATGTTATGGCTATCTTTATTAAAGCTGTTCGTCCTGGATTTGTCGAAGGGTATAAATATGCAGCATTATAATTTCGTGCTTTTCTACATTCCTGGTTCGACAGGCTCACCACGAACAGAAGGGCTAATCGCTCGGAAGAGCTAATCTAAATAATGCGTTCCTTTATTATCGCCCTGCAGTTTCTTACGCGCATTCCTGTCCCGGCTCTGCGTGATATTAGCGAAGCTGAGATGGGCCATTCCCTGCTGTACTATCCGCTGGTCGGCATCGTCATTGGTTTGTTACTGGTCGGTCTGAATATGCTGCTTGCCGGTGCGCCGGACGGCCTGCAGGCGGCGCTGGTGCTGGCTGCCTGGGTGCTGATCACTGGTGCCCTGCATCTGGATGGCCTGGCCGACAGTGCCGATGCCTGGCTGGGCGGGTTGGGGGACAGGGAACGCACCCTGGCGATTATGAAAGATCCACGCAGCGGCCCGGCGGCGGTGGTTTTGATCGTGCTCTTGTTGATGATCAAGTTTGCGGCACTGCAAACGCTTGTCGCCGGGAATCACTGGCCGGTTCTGATACTGGCCCCTTTGCTTGCACGCACCGCACTGCCCCTGTTGTTTCAGACCACCGCCTATGTACGTCCCGGCGGACTGGCCACGGCCGTGGCGGAACACATTTCCTGGCGCGGCGGTATTTTGCTGCCGCTGCTTGTTTGTTTTGTGATTCTTGTGACGCTGGGCTGGGGCGCGGGTCCGCCGATCATTGCTGCCCTCGCGACTTTTATTTTGTTGCGGATGATGATGTGTTCACGCCTGGACGGTACGACCGGCGACACAGCCGGGGCCATGGTTGAAGTGATTGAAACCGTGGTGCTGGTGGTGGCCGTGCTTGTGTAGG
>CAZQVV010000041.1:0-18170 GCA_964596835.1 uncultured Thiohalophilus sp.
TCGGGGCACTGGCTGTCCTGCCTTGATGGTAACAATAGAATGAGAGGATCGCGGTGAACAAATTCAAGTCCGACGGTGAGCGCATATATCATCTTTGGGATAAGTACGCCCGTGAAGTTGATGTAGACGCCTTATTGTCGCTCTATGAACCTGACGCCACGTTAGAAACTCCCGTGATACCGGCTATCTTAGACACCGACACCGGTGTGTTAAAGGGGTATGCTCAATTGCGGCATTTTTTCGAAGAGGGGGGCCGCCGCCGTCCTAATGAGTTAGTTCGATGGCATCGGGAACCCGGTCAGTATTTTTTTGATGGTCGTATGCTGGTATGGGAGTATCCCAGGGCAACGCCGGAAGGAAACCAAATTGAGCTTGTTGAAATCATGGAGCTCTCAGACGGTTTAATTCATCACCATCGTATCTACTGGGGCTGGTTTGGAATCCAGCGATTGATTCAGTCCGCAGTCTCCAAAAAATCGTAACTATTCAGTCCCCTTGGGCGGAGCCTACAGACACTGCGCACTCCAACAACATAAACTTGGAGCGATCCGGGTTAATAGAGATAAGTTACCCGTAGGTTGGCGCAGAGCAACGCGAAGCCCAACAATTAAATGGCTTGAAGCCACGGCTGTTTGATCATATCGGCAACGGTCTCAAGGGTAATATCTTCAAAACCGGGAGAACAGATCCATGATCGAACATGGTGAAGCATACCGTTTTCAGTTTGTCCCCATTCCAGACATCATTTGCTGATTCATCTTTGTTATTACAGCCTGGGTAATGTCCTTAAACGGTAGTAACGTGCCCCCGTGTTTGCGAATAAATATCTTCGCATCGGCTTTCTGCTTAAACGAGGCCAGCGTTGGTCCCATTGCACCTGTCATATTAGACCCCAGCACATACCAGGCCGAACGCGCTGGTATCAGATATTTATCATTGGGTTTGTTCCATGATGCTCGTCCCATGTCATGAACATAAATTTCCTGCGTATTATTTTGATTTTCGGGCTGGAGGTACCACGAAAACATATCGCGGGTGGAACAGAATTTTTGCACATGACCACTTTGGTCATAAAGCTCACCTTTGGGGCCGGCAAACTTTGAAATTATCATGCCGCATAGATGACATTCTTCACCTGATTTAATAGCGACAGGATCATGCTTTTTGCTTGCAGAATCGTTGGAACTATTACAGGCACCCAGACCCAGCGCCAATAGAATGATGGCCAGAAAACCCAGTTTAATTTTCTGATTTGGCATACTAATCATCCTCACACAATTCTGCGTCGCAATATAAGATAAGCCCCGCCAAAGGGTACAGCCACCCATAGCAGCATGATGGCGAATAGCGCGCTGTAACTCAGTTTGAGATCGGTGGCGATACTCATTAAGCTGGTGCCACCCTCAAAGCCCATCATATTTAACAAACGGAATAAATCGGTAGGGTTAAGTAACATCAGGTAGGGTAAGGCCTCCGGCTGCAATTTTCCAGCAGTGATAACCAACAACCCCAGCAAGCCCAGGTCAAAAACGAGAACAAAGAAGAACCAAACAATGAGTGCAATGCCTGCGGCTTTAGATTTTTCTGCCACGCTGGCGCTGATTAAATAGGCGATGGATAGAAACACCATACCTAATATAATAGATGAAGAGATAAACAGGCTAAATGCCTTAACCAGAGCTGAGATATCCACCCCTGCTGCAAACAGCACTATCATAAGGGCGGAAATTCCAAATCCTGCTACGGTGGAAATGGCCAGTATCAAGGTATGCCCCAGCAATTTACCCATCAATAATTCAGCCCTGGACAAGGGGTAAGTGAGCAACAACATCAGGGTTCCTTCTTCATCCTCACCTACGATAGCGTTGTAAGCCAGCAATAGTGCGATCAGAGGGATTATGAACACGGCTAAACTTGCCAGACTGGCAATGGTAGTGGGGATTGAGGTAAAGCCGATTACACCTGAGGCCACGGCACCGAACCAGGCTATACCCGATGCCAGTAAAGCAAATATAAGTGTAATCGCTACAATCCAGCGGTTGCGGAAGCCATCTTTCAGCTCTTTTTGAGCCACGCAGAAAATGGCATTCATGACAGCCCTTCCTTTTTTACATCTTTTAATTCAGGTGTTTCATCCATTAAAAAAGTATAAAGCTGTTCCAATGTAGGAAGGTTAACATCCACATCCTCTATCCCTGGAGTCGCCATCAATAGCTTGAGCAAGAGCATTTTATTTGCTTCATTGGTAAAACCTTCCATGGATGTAGCATTTATGCGGCGATGATCGTACATCAATGCCCCGGTTTGTTCACAAAGATGACTGTAATCGATATTACTTTTAATACGCACGCGGATGGGTAATTGTGCCTGCTTACTTAAATGCGCAAGCGTCCCAAAGGCGCGTAGTTTACCATCTCTCAGTACCGCAGCTCGATCAATATGGTTTTCCAGCCCCGGCAGAATATGTGAAGAAAGGATAATTGCACAACCTTCTTTTTTGAGTTCATCAACAGTGGTGTAAAAATCCCGAGTAGCAATAGGATCCAGCCCTACCGTAGGCTCATCCAGCAACAATAGTTTAGGTGTAGTCAAAATTGCCTGTGCCAGGCCTAACCGTTGCTTCATTCCTTTTGAGTAGGTTTTCACTTTACGCATGGCCGCATGGCCCAACCCCATTTTTTCGAGGAGTTTGTCACAATGTGATTTATTGACACGCTTTAATTTGCCAAAGTAGTACAGAACCTCGCGACCTTTGAGCTGTGGGTAAAACGATACATTTTCAGGCAAAAAACCTAACTGGAAACGTAACGGATTAAATCCTTCCGTAGAAGGCGCTTTGCCCATCACCCGGACATCACCTAAAGTGGGTGATAGCAAACCCAAAATTAATTTTATTGTCGTGGTTTTCCCCGCACCGTTATGGCCAAATAATCCCATCACCTCTCCTGATTGGATGCGCAGGCTCAGGTTTTCCAGCGCAGTCACCCTTTGATATCGTTGTGTAACCTGATCAATTTCTACAACAGTCATAGGTCTCTCACCGGTGTGTGCTCATCGTCGAAGTGGTATCAGTTGAGGGTGACATTAATGGGTGGCTATCCCGAATGCCGGGTGATTTCAATACTGGAAATTCAGATTGTACAGCTTTTAATAATCGAATGGCGGGACTGTTCATTAAAAGTTTTGCTGATGGGTATTTCCACAACAGCTTGTCAATGCTGTCATTAGGTTCATACCAGGTATCACCAATACCATTGTTATCACGATCCCAGCCCATGTAATCGCTCCAGTAGTTCCCTCGCCCTTTATATGACCATTCCTGACGACGTCTACCTACGTACTTTACCTGCCGTTTGTTATGGATAAATTGATTCCCAAAAAAAGTATTATCTTCAGAGCCGGCAGTCAGGTGAATGCCGATGTCGCTTCGTTCCAGTTTGTTGTTGCTGATTATGTTAAACAGTGAGTTATAAACAAACATAGCTTTCCCTTCAGCACCCGTATCCTTTTGTTGACCTGTCGGGTTGAACCCCCTGGTTATGTTGGAAAAGGTGTTGCCGGAAATGGTGGAGTGGGTAATAAAATTCATTAACATGCCATAATTTTTGTCATGATCTGAATGATTGCCGATAATCTGAAGGTACTTTGAGTCCATCATTGCATAACCGGTACGTGTATTGTGAGTGTAGTTGTTTTTAATTGTATTGTTGTAGGAATACATATAATGAATGCCGTAGCGAAGATCATGTATTTTATTATTGCGAATAATATTGCCATTACTTGCTTCGATATAAATTCCGTCACGCGTATGCCAAATTTCATTATTGTCAATGTCGGCACCTTGAATATCAGTAAGATGAATTCCATTGCCGCGATCCTGCGAGCGTAATTTCAGATTGCCCTCAATTTTATTATTTCTCACGCTGGGATCAGTACACTTGTGAAGCAAAACGCCAAAGGCGTTACCATGTAACTGGTTGTTTTCGATGAGGACGTGCGAAGCTGATTCTTTAACATAGATCCCTGCATCCATCGTCGTTAGACTATGTCCCCAATTAATGATCTGACAGCCTGAAACAGTGACGTTTTTTGCTATAATTGTCAGCGTATTTCCTTTACCATCACCATCAAGAACGGTGCCGGAAGAACATTGTAGGGTGATAGTTTTGTTGATAATAAAATTGCCTGTATAGTGGCCTTTTTTCAACTGTATTAGGTCGCCATTTTGGGTGTGTTGTAAAATCGATCTAAATGTTGTCACGGTTGCCGTGCTGATTTTTGCTAATGCTGTAATATTTGCCGCGAATGCGGCAATTATAAAAAAAGAATAGAACTGTTTTACTTTCCGAGTCATCCGGGTATGAACTTTTTCCGTGTGCGTTGCATTAAAATAGATGATATACAGTGAATCACAAAAGAAATGAGTCGACTAAATAAACGTTCATAATACCAGTCCACTTTAAAAGTACAACTGATGAAGCGACCGTTCGCCCTGAGCCTGTCGAAGGGTGAAGATGCAAAATTACACTGATTTACTGTCTCACGTTCATGATCGATACGCCCATCACGAACGTGGAGTATTACAAGTGATCTGATATTTGGAACAGTTATTTAGTATCTGAGAGACGTGCCAGTTAATAAAAAAGATCAGCCCCTGATCTAATTTGTTTGCTTGTACTACCCGGTATCTTGTCGGACAGTAAGAAATTATGGTAAAGAAATGCCCTGTTGCCGAACAGCTTATGCGTTAACAGGGCAGGTTTTATTACGCAAGATGCGTTATGCTTTTTCCACCAGCATTCTGCTGCGCATTTCCAGATGTAATGCATGACAGAACCATTGACAGTAGAACCAGTAAACGCCAGGTTTAGCGGCAACAAAGGTAACTGAAGCTGTTTCCTGTGGACTGATCTCCATGACAACACCATGATCTGCCAGGGTAAATCCATGAGTAAGGTCTTCTACCATATCCATATTAGTCACCGTTACCGTTACTTCGTTACCCTGTTTAACGGTAAATTTTTTCATACCGTATTGTGGTGCGACAGAGGTCATATAAACTCGAACCTTGTTGCCATCACGAATGACCTTATTATCTTTTTCCAGGGTTATACCGTCTTTTTTAGCTATAGCAACGGTTTCAGCAAAGAAGCTGTCTTTTCGATCCCATATTTTCCTGGTCTTATTGTCGAGGACACTTCGATGCATAATAATACAGTCATGAGGCTCGGAAAACACGGGGCCATCAGCAACCACTTTCATTTCATCACCAGAAATATCAATAAGCTGGTCATTATCAGGGTGCAGCGGGCCGACGGGTAAGAAGCGATCTTTTGAAAACTTGTTCAATGAAATAAGCCATTTACCATCTGCGTCACGCGTTTCGCCCAACGAGGTATGGTTGTGACCCGGCTGATACTCTACATCCAGCTTCTGGGTAATATAGTTTATTTTCTTGTTATTGTAGGCTTTGATAGCTTTTTCAATGTCCCATTTGACAATCTGGCTGTCAATGAATAGTGTCGTATACGCATTGCCACGACCATCAAAAGCAGTGTGCAAAGGACCAAGACCTAATTCTGGCTCGGCCACAACGACATCACGTTCTTTGATTCTTCCATCAAATAAAGCATCAATTTTTGAGATGTCGATAACCGATACGGTTGGGGACAGTTTCCCACTGATCATCATGTATTTTCCATCAGGTGAGGCATTCACACCATGCGGACTCTTCGGAATGGGAATATAACGCGTATAGGGTGAACCCTTACGGCCATCAATAACCGGTACTTTTGAGTCGCCAATGGTTTTGTACTTACCCGATGCAAGGGCCTTTTCAAGCAGGGGGAGGTTGTAAATAACGACCCAGTCCCGATCCGCGCTTATCATACCCGCCAGGTCAGTGGCTTTTTCTGAGTTGTAACAACTGCTAAAGAAGTATTTGCCCGTGTAGTCGGCTTCCGTATTATCAAGGTTGCCGTCTACCTGTACCTGAAAAGCCACTTCCATTTTTTCTGCGTCAATGAAATTGAACATGGAGTAATAATTGTCTGAGTCATTCAACCCATGGCCATCATTGGGTAGTGGAATCCTGAACTCACCATTGCAGAATACATATTTGGTGTAAGGAACCTTTTGTGTGCGTAGTCCATGAATGGCCTGCACATTAGGAATATCGATCATCTTGTCACACTTCATAATGTCACAGCGAATCCGGGCTACCCGTGTATTAGCTTTGTCATTGACGAAGATATATTTACCGTTATAGTGACCATCCGTCATCGACATGTGAGGATGATGAAGATCACCATTCAGTAAATTCGCAGAATCACCTTTTATCCGTTTACTTTCATTGGTGATGCCCCAGCCTGTCGCCGAATCGATATTAAAAACCGGGACACGCATTAATTCCCGCATGGAAGGTAACCCCATAATACGGAGTTCACCTGACTGGCCGCCACTCCAGAAACCGTAGTACTCATCCAGCTCTCCCGGTTTCACTTCAAACTTGCTGCACTTTTCACGGGCAGCCTCAGCAAAGGCTTCAGGCGTCATGACTGCCGATGCCAGGCCCGTTACCCCGGCTACCCCTGCAGCACCCGCAATGCCCGCAGTGCTCAAAAATTTGCGGCGACTTAATGATGGAGAAAGATCATCTTCATTCTGGGTTTTTTCATTATCACTCATAATAGAACTCCTGATGTTAGGTTTTAGCTGACATCCAGCTGGGCTACTGCTATTTTCGGAGGATCCGTCCTCCCTTTATTTCGCTTCCTGTTTTTAAGAACAAGTGGCGGACATTTCTTTTCGTCGTGATAAGTCATCTGACAATCCAGACAGTGGTGACACTCATTGGCATTAATTTTGCCATTAGGATGAATGGCCTGAATCTCACATTCCACGGCGCAAAGCTGACAGGGTTGACCGCATTCTTTGCGCCGTTTGAGCCAGTCAAACAAACGCAGCTTGGTTGGAATCGCCAATGCAGCGCCCAGTGGGCAGATGTAGCGGCAATATACTTTACGGGTAAATATTGAAACAAAGAGAAGTGTTAATGCATAGGCCACAAACCACCATTCACGATGGAAAAACAACATAATGGTGGTCTTGAAAGGCTCCACTTCAGCGGCTTTTTCAGCCAGGCTGATCGATTGCAACGAAAGGCCAAAGAGCGCCAGTAATATAATATATTTCACCGCCCAAAGCCGCTCGTGGATGGCAAAAGGCAATTCAAACTGTTTGACTTTAAACTTGCGAGCCAGCTCATTGATTAATTCCTGCAACGCGCCGAAGGGGCAGAGCCAACCACAGAAAACCCCTCGCCCCCAAAGTAAAATAGTGGCGGCGGTAAACCCCCAGAGCATGAAGATAACCGGATCCATCAAAAAAACATCCCAGCGGAACTTACCCATTAGTGCATGGGTGAAAGTAAAGACATTTTCCACTGAAAGCTGACCATAGGAGTACCAGCCAATGTAAAACAGGGTATATAACAGGTAACCCCGGCGCAGGTTGTGCAACAGACGCGGGCGGCGAACCAGCCAGTCCTGCATGAAAATAATGGCCATCAGCAATGCCAGACTGAAGGCAACAATGGAAACCTGAAAAATATTATTCTGCCAGATTTTAGCCCACACAGGTAACGGTTTTAGAACAACAGAAGGTGGTGGGCGGGTAATGTATTTTTCAGGAATCTTATAACTCGCATTGAAAGTGTGGAAAATACTATCCAATGGACCAGTGGCACGTTTCACCAGCAGTTGTAGATTCCAGATGGCACCTGGATCGAAGTCATAGTGCTTGCGAATAATGAAGATCGCCATTTCATTAAAGTCGGGGTGCCCTTTGGTATAAATATCAGACAGGCGATAGTAATCCAGATCCCGGAAATTAATACCGATCATACCCTGGCTGACCTTGATACGATCAAAAATACCCCCTCGAACATAACCGGAGCCCTTGAAAGAGTAAATACCGCCGCCCATAATCGCCAGGGCCTGCTCACCGGGTTTCAGTTTTTTCAGCAGCCACTGAAACTGTTCTTTACCCAACAGGTTCTGACCAATAGTCGGAGCATTCAGGTAGGTGTAATACAGTTCAATAAAGGTATCCTGCTTTTCGCTGGGTGTCGCCACATCCACATTTTGTGCGGCAGTATCTTTGAAGGCATCATCCACCTGTGCGCGTGTCAGATGCAGGTGACGAATAGAGCCATCACCAGTAAGTGCTTTCCAGGATTCAGGTTTAAACAGATTCATTTTGACAATGGCATGCGGCCTTAAATCAGCCGCTGTTTTTTTCAAGATGCCCACTTCCTCGGCTACTTTCTTAGCAGCATGCATAATGGACTGGTTCACCACCATCGCAGTGACTGTGGCACTGCTTATGCCGTCAACGGTACCTTTGCCGGTGCCCACTTCAATACGTTCGGCAACGGATTTACCCACATATTGATGAGCGAAGTCATAGAGTTTCTGAACTGGAATCCCCACCAGCAAAATGGGTTCATGCTGCTCGACCACCCAGGCATCTTTAATAAAACCTTTGGCATCAATAGTGACTAATGTATTAACGGGCCGACCTGAATAAGCTGGAATGTCAACCTGTTGTGCTGTTTGAAAGCTGTAACCAACTATCTTTTTCCCGGCATAAACAATGGCTATATCCGATGTCTTATCTTCATTGGATACGCGATCCGCACCCGGGAAGAGTTTTATAACATGGGCTTTCCAGTGTGTGGGAAGCGGTTTCAATGCTGCCTTTGAAAAGGGTGAAAACAATACTATAAAAAGTAGAAGAAGGACACGGGAGGGATCAAACCTGAATAACATAAACCTGCCATCAATCTTTATTTAACTAAGGGGGGAAGATTATCTTTAATAGACGGCGTCTAACCTTGATGCAAGTCAATAATCTATGAAAATAGTAGCGCGGTCTGCTGGCATCGTATGCTTTGGTTGCAAGAACAGGTTATTCAGCTATCACGTCAATTGATTTTGTGCTTACACTGTGTGCGCCGGGGACTGGGGGAGACTTTGGATTCCAGCAATGGGCACTTTTTAAATCCGCAACAAATCTATGGAGACATCCATGTTTTCGCGCAGTTTGCGTGCGTCCATCAGACTGGGAAAAACAGAAAAATTTTACTTTGATAATTTATGTTTTTTGTTCTTGTTGAATAAGCCAGTCGGCAATATCAACACCGTCATCCAGCCTGTTTTTGACGGGCAGGTTATGGATGGTGGCCCGAGTTGAATTGAGCACGGGATCTTTTTCCGGCGGCGGTTCGATGGAAAGGATTTCCAGACCATCAGGCAGGGTTTGCTGGCTGCTGCTGTTGGAACTCATGCAGGCCAGTTCCTCCAGCCCATCACGGACATCGCGCATCTGTATTTCCAGGGCGCGATCAGGTGAACAGGAATGTCTTTTGGGTAGCGCCATGGGCTGGGATCCGAACCTTTGATATCTGTCTCGAGGTTCTTAGCGTACACAAATTGATTTTTTATAGGCCTGATGGCGAAATTATTTTTGGCTGCATGGCCGCTGTTGGGTCTATCTCGGTTAGAACAGGCTCAGATGGGTTTCCCTACCGGACTTTGCGCCATCCTACAACTGCGATAAATGAGTAGGATGGGTAGAACGAAGGGAAACCCATCATCCTCTCTATGACTGAAGGGAAGCCGGAATATACGGTTTGATGGTTTGTAACATGGCCTTGAAAATCTTCGGGTTGGCGGCAACCACATGGCCGGTTTCCATGTGATCAGGCTTGCCGCCGATACCACTGACCATGCCGCCGGCTTCTTCGATGAGCAGCACGCCTGCGGCGATATCCCAGATTTTCAGATCCAGTTCCCAAAACCCGTCCAGTCGCCCGGCGGCCACATAGGCCAGGTCGAGGGCGGCGGAGCCTGCACGGCGGATACCGGCGCTGCCGGGAATCAGGGCTTTCATCATGTCGAAATAGGCATCCGACATTTCACCCATCTGCGAGGATCTAAAAGGAATGCCAGTGCCAAGCAGGGCGCCGTGCAGATCCTTGCGCTTGCTGACGCGCAGGCGGCGGCCATTGACCTGGGCGCCTTCGCCACGGCTGGCGCTGAACAGTTCCTGGCGCATGGGATCGTAAATGACGCCCTGGCTCAGACGGCCCTTATGGCGCAGAGCAATGGAGACGGCAAACTGGGGGAAGCCGTAGAGAAAATTGGTAGTGCCATCCAGTGGATCGATAATCCATTGATATTCCTCATCGGCGCCTGTGCGACCGCTTTCTTCGGCCAGAATGGAATGACCCGGGTAGGCTTTGTGGATGATCTGAATGATTTCCTGCTCCGCCATTTGATCGACCTCACTGACAAAATCATTTTGTGATTTTTCAGTAATCGTCAGGTGATCGATCTGATCCGCATGACGGGCGATGACATCGCCGGCCTTGCGAGCGGCGCGGATGGCAATATTGAGCATGGGGTGCAACGGGGGAGTCCTCTTTCTATTCGGCCTTCTGATGGGTGTTTCAGTTCAGCGTTGAGTCTGTTTCGTGTACACTTCGTCAGCACACGGCTTGCGGCTATAACGTATTCTGCCCGCAAGTCGTACACAAAGCAGGAAATGATCTTAAAAGAGCGTTTCCTGTGAATATCACAGGGGCGCATAGTCTAACAGGAGCCACGGCTCCCGGTCAGCAAAATCCTGAGCAAGCAGAAACAGTTTATATATATGGTAAGCGAGGTGGATCTTTCCCGGGTGCGGGTGGTGCTGATGCATACCAGCCATCCTGGCAATATCGGTGCGGTGGCGCGGGCGATGAAGAATATGGGACTGAGCCGACTTTATCTGGTGAAGCCGGATCTGTTTCCTCATTCCATGGCCACCTCTCGCGCCTCGGGAGCCGACGATTTGCTGGCCTCGGCCCAGGTGGTGGAAACACTGGATGAGGCGCTGGCCGATTGCTGTTTCGTGGTCGGCGCGAGCGCCCGCTTGCGTTCGATTTCCTGGCCCGTGCATCATCCGCGTGAATGCGCCGAACGCATGCTGGAAGCCACTGAAGACGGGCAGGTGGCGCTGGTGATGGGGCGGGAACAGTCTGGTTTGAGCAATGCTGAACTGGAGCGATGCAACTATCTGGTGAACATTCCGGCCAACCCGGAGTACTCGTCTTTGAATCTGGCGGCCGCCACCCAGGTATTGACTTACGAATTGCGGATGGCCGCATTGGCGCGACTTGAAATTAAAAAAACTGCCAGTAAGAAAGATTATCGGCTGGCGACAGCGGCGGAAGTGGAAGGTCTGTATGAGCATTTCGAAGTTGCCCTGACCGATATCGGGTTTCTCAACCCGGCCAGTCCGCGTAAACTGATGCGCCGCCTGCGTCGCCTGTTTAATCGGGCGCAACTGGATGAAATGGAAGTCAATATCCTGCGCGGCATTCTCTCGGCCGCGCAGGGAAAGAAGTATCATTATGAAAATGAAGACAAATCATGAGCCGGCTGCTTGAGCAGGGCCGGATATAGACAATAGCCGAATTATGTTTAGCCGAATAAAAGAAGACATCCAGTGCGTGTTTGGCCGCGACCCGGCGGCGCGCAACCGTTTTGAGGTGTTGACCGCCTATCCGGGCGTCCACGCGGTGATTATGCATCGTTTTACCCATTATTTGTGGAGTATAGGGTTGAAATGGCTGGCGCGGATATTATCGCATTTTGCCCGCTGGATGACCGGAATTGAAATCCATCCCGGCGCGACCATTGGCCGACGCTTTTTTATCGATCATGGCATGGGCGTGGTGATTGGTGAAACCGCCGAGATTGGCGACGACTGCACGCTTTACCATGGCGTCACCCTGGGAGGGACCAGTTGGAATAAGGGCAAACGCCATCCCACCCTGGGCAACGACGTGGTGGTAGGTGCGGGCGCCAAGGTTCTGGGGCCGATTACCTTGGGTATGGGTGCGCGCGTGGGGTCCAATGCCGTGGTGGTGAAAGATGTGCCAGATGGCGCCACTGTGGTGGGCATTCCTGGGCGTATTGTGATGCCCAAATCAGATCGCGCCGGCCAGGAAGACAAGCGTCATGCTTTCGCGAAGAAAATTGGCTTTGACGCATATGGCACCCGTGATGACATGCCGGATCCGGTCGCTAACGCCATTGACTGCATGCTGGATCACATTCATGCTATGGACGGACAGATGCAGAAAATGTGCAAGCGTCTGAAATGTATGGATATGGATCCGGAAGATCTGGAACTGCCGGATCTGGGAGCCTGCGAGATTAACCCGTCCTCAGCGAAAGACACATCAGACAGCAAGGATTAAAGCAGAACGTGTGTGTCCTGAGGTTTTTCGTTCCCACGCTCCGGCGTGGGAATGCATACTGGAATCAACCCATCGATCGAGGTATGGATTCCCACGCAGGAGCATGGGAACCAGTGAAAAAGCAAGGATTAAATTCAGAACGGTGTGTCCTGTGGAGTGAAAAGGGCGGGTAAATAATACGTGAAATACTTGACTAAAATACTCAGTTATGTTATCTTAAATAATGAGCCGAGTACTTAAGAGTTTACTAATTTATATAGGAAAATACAATGAGGCTGACAACTAAAGGTCGATACGCAGTAACTGCTATGCTTGATTTGGCGCTTCATTACAAAGAAGGCCCCATCACGCTGTCAGATATTTCTCAACGCCAGGGGATTTCCCTGTCCTATCTTGAGCAGTTGTTTTCTCGCCTGCGCAAGCAGGGGCTGGTGGATAGCACCCGTGGACCCGGTGGTGGGTACCGCCTCAGTCGTGATTCCCACGATATCCCGGTGGCTGATGTGATTACGGCGGTCGATGAGAAAGTCGAAACCACCCGCTGTGGTGGCCTGAATAACTGTCAGGATGATCAACCGTGCCTGACCCACGAGTTGTGGACCGATTTGAGTCGCCAGATTCACGATTTTCTGATGGGTATCAGCCTCGGCCAACTGGTCGAAAATCAGGGCGTGCAAGAAGTCGCGGCCCGTCAGGGGCAGGATCATGAGCAAAAGGCCGGCAATGGCGGAAGTGCTGAGACAACGATGGAAATTCCCGTTTCAACCAGCGTCTAAGTCGTGGTGCCGGATACCTCGATCAGGATTGATCGGAGTCGGTACGCAACCGCAGGGAATAGCCTTAATATTGTTCTAACTATGCGTTCCGAATACCGGTCCACTTAAAGTGGAACTGATTAATCACCGTTCGTCCTGTTAACCACCGTTCGTCCTGTTAACCACCGTTCGTCCTGAGCTTGTCGAAGGAAGCTTGTCGAAGGGTGGTAGGAACTTTAATATTTAGAGAGAATGCCCGGATGAAAACACCGATTTATTTTGATTATTCCGCAACGACCCCGGTTGACCCGCGCGTGGCGGAAAAAATGTGCAATTGTTTAACAGCTGATGGCATCTTCGGAAACCCTGCTTCCCGCTCACATCAGTTTGGCTGGGATGCCGATGCCGCGGTTGAACAGGCGCGCAAAGATGTTGCCGCCCTGGTCAACGCCGATCCCCGAGAAATAGTCTGGACCTCCGGTGCCACCGAGTCGGATAATCTTGCCATCAAGGGCGCGGCCCATTTCTACCAGAAAAAAGGCAAACACATCATCACCAGCAAGACTGAGCACAAGGCGGTGCTGGATAGCTGTCGGCAACTGGAGCGTGAAGGTTTTGAGGTCACCTATATGGCTCCGGAAGCTAACGGCCTGATCGATCTGGACAAGCTCAAGGCCCACTTTCGTGATGACACCATTCTGGTTTCGATCATGCATGTGAATAATGAAATAGGCGTGATTCAGGATCTCAGGGCGATTGGCGAACTGACCCGCGAACATAAAATTATTTTTCATGTGGATGCGGCACAGAGCGCCGGCAAGGCGCCGATTGACCTGCAGGATATGAATGTCGATCTCATGTCTTTTTCTGCGCACAAAATATACGGCCCCAAGGGCATTGGCGCTCTGTATGTGCGGCGCAAACCCCGTGTTCGCCTGGAAGCACAGATGCATGGTGGCGGTCATGAACGCGGCATGCGTTCCGGCACTCTGGCGACTCACCAGATTGTCGGCATGGGCGAAGCCTTTCGTCTGGCAGGTGAAGAGATGGCGGCGGACAACGAACGCGTACGCATGTTACGTGATCGCTTACTGGCAGGTCTCAAGGATATCGAAGAAGTCTATATCAATGGTGACATGGAACAACGCGTTCCGCATAATCTCAACATCAGTTTTAACTTTGTCGAAGGTGAATCCCTGATTATGGCGTTGAAAGATCTGGCAGTATCATCCGGCTCCGCCTGCACCTCGGCCAGTCTGGAGCCTTCCTATGTATTGCGCGCCCTGGGACGCAACGACGAGCTGGCGCATAGTTCCCTGCGTTTTTCTATGGGCCGTTTCACTACGGAAGAAGAAATTGATTTTGCGATTGAACAAATCAGGGCTAACATCGACAAGTTGCGCGATTTGTCCCCGCTGTGGGAGATGTTCAAGGATGGTATTGATCTGAATTCAATCGAGTGGGCGGCGCATTAAGTTTAGCCGCCCCACGGTTTATGAAATTTTTCAACAAGGTAACTAAACATGGCTTACAGTGATAAAGTTATTGACCATTACGAAAATCCCCGCAATGTCGGCAATATGGACAAGGACGACAGCCAGGTGGGCACCGGTATGGTCGGCGCGCCGGCCTGTGGCGACGTAATGCGCCTGCAAATCAAGGTTAATGGCGAGGGCGTCATTGAAGACGCCAAGTTCAAAACCTATGGTTGTGGTTCAGCCATTGCCTCCAGCTCCCTGTTAACCGAGTGGGTTAAGGGTAAGTCACTGGATGAAGCCGCGCAGATCAAAAATACGGAAATCGCCGAGGAACTGGAGCTGCCACCGGTCAAGATTCACTGTTCGGTGCTGGCGGAAGATGCAATTAAAGCTGCGATTGATGATTACAAAGGCAAGCATAGTTAAGGGGTCGTTGGGCATGGGGATTACAATGACGGATAGCGCTGCCGAACGGGTGCAGGGTTTTCTTGCCAGCCGGGGCAGTGGCGTGGGCTTACGTCTTGGCGTCAAAACATCGGGCTGTTCCGGCATGGCCTATGTACTGGAATTTGTCGATGAGATTGATGAGCAGGATCAGGTGTTTGAATCTCACGGTGTAAAAATTATCATTGATCCCAAAAGTCTATTATATCTTAATGGCACCGAGCTGGATTATGGCAAGGACGGCCTGAATGAAGGCTTCAAGTTCAACAATCCCAACGTCAAGGATCAATGTGGTTGTGGTGAAAGTTTCACGATCTAATGGTCAGTGTGGGGCATGAGTGAGATTCTGAGACAGAATTATTTTTTACTCTTTGATCTGCCGGTTTCATTCGCTCTTGATCGGGATGCACTGCAAAGTCGTTATCGACAACTGCAAAGGATTTTGCATCCGGATCGTTATGCCAGCGCCAGTGATCAGGAACGGCGTATCTCGGTGCAGCAAACCGCCCATCTGAACGAAGCCTTCCATACTCTGCGGGACATTCCCCGCCGCGCCCGTTACCTTCTGGAATTAAAAGGTGTCCGCTTCGATGATGACAAGGATACTCATTTTGACGGCGCTTTTCTGATGCAACAAATGGAATTGCGCGAAGAGCTAGAAGCGATTGCGCAGGCAACGGAGCCGCTGGATAAAATTTCACAGTTTCTTGCAGAACTCGATCAATACCGACAAGCAATGTATGCAGAACTGGAATCATTATTTGCCGATGAAAGTTCGGAAAATCTGGAGCATGCCAAACAGACCGTACAGAAGATCCGTTTTCTGAATCGGCTGCAACAGGAAGCCGAAGAGCAGGAAGAAGATCTGTTGGCGAGTTTTTGAATTCTGTCCTGATTTTATAAAGGTTGATAAACAACCCCGCAGCAAACGGATGGGGTATTAAGTTGTGGCATGTTGATGGGTTTCCCTTCGTTCTACCCATCCTACGAATAATCAAAAGCGGGTAGGATGGGTAGAGCAACGCGAAACCCATCAACATATCTGAATAGTTACTAACATTTTAACCTGAAATACGGAAGTCATGCATGGCCCTTTTACAAATCAGCGAACCCGGACAAACCACTGCGCCTCACCAGCATCGGCTGGCGGCGGGTATCGATCTGGGTACCACTAATTCCCTGATTGCCACGGTACGCAGTGGCCAGGCGGAAACCCTGGCGGATAGCGAAGGGCGTCACCTGTTGCCGTCGGTGGTGCATTATGAAAAGGGTGGCTTCAGCGTAGGCCGTGCGGCAAAACAGTTCGCCGTGCGTGATCCCCTGAATACGATTGCCTCGGTTAAACGTTTTATGGGCCGGGGTCTGGAAGACATTCGCCATCTGGGCGATCGCCTGCCCTATGAATTCGTCAAGACGGATTCTGCCGTACCCCGCATTCGTACTATTGCGGGTGATAAAAGCCCACTTGAAGTTTCCAGCGATATTTTGCATGTGCTGAAACAACGTGCAGAGGAATCGCTGGGCGGTGAACTTACCGGGGTGGTGATTACCGTACCGGCTTATTTCGATGACGCCCAGCGCCAGGCCACACGCGATGCGGGCAAACTGGCGGGACTGAACGTCCTGCGCCTGCTTAATGAGCCTACGGCTGCGGCGGTCGCCTACGGTCTGGATAAAGGCGGCGAAGGCCTGATTGCCGTTTATGATCTGGGCGGTGGCACCTTTGATATTTCCATTTTGCGTTTGCACAAAGGTGTATTCGAAGTGCTCGCCACTGGCGGTGACAGCGCCCTGGGCGGGGATGATCTTGATCGCCTGCTGGCGCAGTGGATCATGGCGCAGGCCGGGATTGGCGATGACGCCGATCATGCCCAGTTACGCCGTCTGATGCGCGACGCCTGTGCTGCGAAAGAAACCCTGACCCAGGCCGGGCAGGCTGAGCTGAATATCGAGCTTGAAAACGGCGAGCACTGGCAGGGCACGATTACGCGAGATCAGTTCAATACACTGGTCGCGCCGCTGGTGCAAAAATCTATTCTTCCCTGCCGCCGCGCCCTGCGCGATGCGGGCGTCGATCTCGAACAAATACAGGCTGTAGTGATGGTCGGAGGTTCCACCCGCGTGCCCCTGGTGCGCGAAGAGGTTGCGGAATTTTTCGCGCGCGAGCCGCTGACGGATATCGATCCCGACACAGTGGTCGCCATCGGCGCCGCGATTCAGGCCGATATTCTGGCGGGTAACAAGCCGGACAGCGACATGTTGCTGTTGGACGTGATCCCTCTGTCACTGGGGCTGGAAACCATGGGCGGACTGGTGGAAAAAGTGATTCCCCGCAACACCACCATTCCGGTGGCGCGGGCGCAGGATTTTACGACCTTTAAGGACGGCCAGACGGCCATGTCCATCCATGTTCTTCAGGGTGAACGGGAACTGGTCAGTGACTGCCGTTCACTGGGACGTTTTACGCTGCATGGTATTCCGGCCATGGTAGCGGGTGCGGCGCGCATTCGGGTCAGCTTCCAGGTGGATGCTGATGGTCTGTTATCTGTTAGCGCCAAAGAGCGAACCACCGGCATAGAAAGCGGGATTGAGGTCAAGCCATCCTATGGTCTGAGCGATAGCGAGATCGAAACCATGCTGCGTGATTCCATGGAGCATGCGACGGACGATGTTGCCGCACGTAAACTGCGCGAACAGCAGGTGGAAGTCGAGCGCGTACTGGAAGCACTGGCCGCAGCACTGGCGCAGGATGGCGGACTACTCGATGAACGCGAGCGCGAAGCCATCGATGCGGCAGTCCGGCATTTACGAGATACGCATGCGGGCAAGGATACGGCTGCCATTAAGCAGGCTATGATCGAACTGGATCGGGCTTCGGCTGAATTTGTCGCCCGGCGTATGAATGCCAGCATCAAACAGGCGCTTTCCGGGCACAACTTAGAAGAGTTTGATTAACGCAAATAATCGTTCATCCTGAGGTTGAACTAAATAATCGTTCATCCTGAGGTTGAACTAAATAACCGTTCATCCTGAGGTTGAACTAAATAACCGTTCATCCTGAGGTTTGAACTAAATAACCGTTCATCCTGAAGTTTGAACTAAATAACCGTTCATCCTGAGGTTTGAACTAAATAACCGTTCATCCTGAAGTTTGAAATAAATAACCGTTCATCCTGAGTTTAT
>CAZQVV010000041.1:18270-21135 GCA_964596835.1 uncultured Thiohalophilus sp.
TAAATAACCGTTCATCCTGAAGTTTGAAATAAATAACCGTTCATCCTGAGTTTATCGAAGGACTCACTACGAGCGCGGAGCTTATGAATTACCAAAACAGAAAATTATGACTAAACTGATATTTTTACCTCATGAAGAAATCTGTCCCGAAGGTGCCGTGCTCGATGTGGAGCCGGGAATCACCATTTGCGATGCCGCCCTGCAAAATGGTATTGAGATTGAACATGCTTGCGAAAAATCCTGTGCCTGCACCACCTGTCATGTCTATGTGCGTGAAGGTTTTGATTCGCTGCAGGAGTCCACGGAAGAAGAGGACGATCTGCTGGACAAGGCCTGGGGACTGGAGCCGGATTCACGTCTGAGCTGTCAGGGCGTGGTGGGTGAGAAGGAACTGGTTATTGAAATTCCGAAATACACCATTAACATGGTTTCAGAGAACCATTAGTCAGGAGACGGACGATGCCATTGAAATGGATCGATACGCTGGATATTGCCATTGAACTGGATGAACAGCATCCGAACATCGATCCCCGGTATGTGCGTTTCACCGATCTGCATGGCTGGATTTGTGAACTGGACGGGTTTGATGATGATCCGCAGAAATCCAGTGAGCGCATTCTTGAAGCCATTCAGATGGCCTGGATTGATGAAAAAGACTAACTGAAATTCCGGTCAGAAATAGTCGACAAACCGCCTTTATCCCTGCTAGCATCAGGTGTATTTGGGGTGCAGCAAATGCTACGCTCTCCACTGGAATATAATGGAGCTTTTAGTATGAGATTTAGTCACAAAGACAAAAAGAACGAGCTGATTCGTAAACACTCGACCTATGCGTTGGCTTTTCCCGATAAACTTGAAGAAGCACCTCAAAGCTCGGGCGTCTTCCTGCTGCTTAATGAAAGCGATGATGTATTATTTGTTGGCAGCAACGGGGATATTAAAACCAAGGTAAGCAGTGTCAGGAACACTCAGGCAGCAAAAGACAGTGTTGCTTACCGCTGGTTCATGACGGAAGATGCCGAACTTGCCGGTCAATTAGCCTCATCATGGATCAATAAATATTCTCCGCCAAATCAACAAGCCTTATCTTAACTATCGGGTAGAGTGGGCACGTTTTTGTGCACCACAGACACTTCCTTCGGTCGCTCACGCGGAAGACCGCCTGGTTGCTACGCGCCTGCGCAGGAACCAGGATTTAACAGATCAGAAACGATAGCCAATATTGGCGCCGAACGAGGTTTCCTGCAACGAGATAATCGCGCCGGGCGCTTGCAGATCCGTTGCCGGAGCCTGCAGGGTTTTCTTCGGAGTGTACATATAGTGCACACTCAGATCCCAGTTTGAATTTAATACGAAGCCTGCGCCCAGGGTGTAATGACTTTCGACAATGGCCGGCAGAATCAGGTTACGACTGGCCTGGTTTTCGCCAAAAGGTGACTTTGCGTAATTGTAACCACCGCGAAGGCTGATCCGATCGTTCAGATCATAGTTTACGCCAACCGCAAAGACGGTTTGATCGTCCCAGCCGGGGTTCATGGTGCGAACAAAGTTATTGGGGCCGGTTACGGCCAGTTTATTCATGGTGTCGGACCAGTTGATCCATTTCAAATCAGCCGACAGGGTAAGTTTGCTGTTCGGACGATAGGCGATACCAGCTGCGGCCTGCTGTGGAAAATCAAGCGCCAGTTTGTAGGTGCCTGCGCTGCCTGCGGTTTGCGTATCACTGTAGATATCGCCATAAGCCAGTTGATATTCCATATCCGAGAAGCGCTGTTTGCTTTTATAGGAAAAGCCCAGAGTAATCTGTGGGTTAAGGTCATATAAAATGCCAAGTCCCAGGCCAAAGCCGAAACTGCTGGCCGCCCGGCTCAGATCAAAATTATCCACAACGGTATCGCCCACGCCGTTGCCAGTGGTGTCGCTCAAAACGCGTTGTTGAAAAGCGACAGATTGATAATCGATGTTCAGCGAGATACCCAGGCTTAGTTTGTCATCGACATTCCAGGCCAGGACCGGCGCCATTTGCCAAAAAGCGATATTACTGTAGCCATCCCAGTAGCGATTGGGGGCACCGCCGGTCATCTTGGTCGAAGCATAATCCACACCCATGCCCGAGGTGCCATACATGCCGCCCCCGAAATACATATTGCTGCCTTTCGACGTGGGAGCGGTCCAGCCAAGTGAGGGGACGCCATACAGACTGACGGCGCTTTTGCCTTTGTTACCGGCCAGGGCGGTAAAATCAACGTCTCGTTCCGGCATAAAGGCTTCCATTGAAAAGTCTGCACGGCTGCCAACACGCGCGGCACCGGCCGGGTTGGAAACGGCGGTCATGGCGCTACCGGGATTGGCGGTTACCGCGCCAGCCAGGCCTTTCTGGTAAGCACCTACCCCGATGAGTTGATAACCATTGGTGGCGCGGGCAAGCGCGGGAAGAGTGAGTGCGGCAATTATGATGCTGATTTTTTTATTCACGGGATAACCCTGTTTTTAGTGAACGACAAATGAAATATCAAACCTCCATGTCAGAATTTATATATAAAAATATCAGAATATTACAATAAGTTCATATTAGCGGGGTTATTCGACTTTTACCTACAGAAATCGTTTATGGCAGTATGAATTTCATATGTTCTATAAAATCCATAGGTTTATCTGGAGACAGTCTAAACACGCGTCCCGAATATCAGTATTAATCGTTGCATAAGTATTTGCATGTATTTTATCCCCTCACCCCAACCCTCTCCCTGAGGGAGAGGGGGCTATGATGCGAATACTTATGCAACGATTAATACACTTTAAAAGCACTCCCGTTCGTCCTGAGCCTGTCGAAGGAAGCCTGTCGAAGGAAGCCTGTCGAAGGAA
>CAZQVV010000042.1:0-20697 GCA_964596835.1 uncultured Thiohalophilus sp.
CACTGATCATCTTCTTCGTTCACTGATCATCTTCTTCGTTCGTGGTGAGCTTGTCGAACCATGGACGGAGAATGTGATAAATATCATAATATTACATCTGAGGGATCCCCACAAAATAACCTTTAAAATTAAACCGATAAAAAAATATCCGCCAATGAACGCGAATAAACGCGAATATTTTATGTTGATGTGTCTGCGGCACAGAATACAATCATGAATGCTTTTGCCTTTATTGGCGGACGGATAAGCTTTTGACTTTTAAAAAATATTCGTGGGATACCTCAGATGTTACATATTATACCCTTCGACAGGCTCAGGGCGAACGGAATTAATCGCTACAGGTCTAATTCCCCGCCGCTTGCGGCAGAGTCGTTTATTTAGAGCTTTCTTAACGGGTTTCATTATCAATCAAAGCTGCGCATTGTACACCACTTCGCACCGCGCCTTCGAGTGTTGCCGGATAACCGTTGTTGGTATAGTCCCCCGCCAGCCATAGTCCCTTTACCGGGGTGCGGTTTTCAGGTCGCAGACGGTTGATGTTGACACTGCTTGAAAAAGTCGCGTGTTTCTCGCGGATAACAAACTGCGCCCTGGCTGCGGGCCAGTGGGGAAATAGCTGGGCGAGTTCGGCGGCGATTCGTTTGCCCAGCTGATCTTTGGGTTCATCCATGTGCGGGCCCCGGGCACTGATGACAACGGAAATCATGCCGGGCTGGCCGCAGTGGCGACGATCAAAAATCCATTCGGCATAGCCATCGATAAGGCCCTCCATGGGCTGGGACAGGCGTACCTCGGGTGGGTATTGCAGATAAATGGTCGTTACCGGCTGAAAATGAAATTGCGCAAGCTTTGCATGCAGCGGGGCAAGAACATCCTGCCCCTGAACCAGGGCAAGGGTTGCGCGCACAGAGGTCGCCAGAAGCAACTGTTGGGCGGGGACAAAGGTGTTGTCGATATGGACGCCGCGGATTTCGCCGTTTTCGATGCTGAGTGCCGAGACGCGCATGCCCAGATGAACATGCCCCCCCTGTTGCTCGATGTAGTGCATGGCCGGCTCAGGAAACAGCGCGCCCAGATCCTGATGAGGAAACAGCAGATCGGCATCCCGTCGTTGTTTTAGAAAAGCATCACTCAGCACCTGGATGAAAATCGTGGCCGAGGCTTCTCGCAGGGGTGTGTTCATGATAGCCAGACACAGGGGTTGCCAGAACGCCTGGATAAGTCGATCCGTTTGTTTCTGTTGTTGCAGCAGTTCGGCAAGGCTGATATCCGTTGCCGGAAATAGCTTGCCGCGGTACAGGGCCGCGCCAAAACGCAGGGCGGAGAAGCGATCAGTGAGTCCCAGGCCCCTGGCGCTCAGCAGGGCGAAGAGCAAATGAAAAGGCGCGGGCAGTGGCGGCGTTTTTAAGCGCAAAGCCTCGCCATGAAGGCTGTGCAGGGTCAGGTTCAAAGGCTGGCGCAACAGGCTTTGCTGGACATCCATACCGATATCTTCCAGCAGCTCGAGGATGCTGTGATAGGCACCGATGAGCAGGTGCTGGCCATTATCAACCGTATAATTTGCAAATGCGACCCGCCGCGCCCGCCCGCCCGGTTGGCGGGCAGATTCCAGCAGGGTAACGGCGTGGCCTTTTTTAGTCAGTTTGACGGCCGCGGCCAGTCCTGCCCAGCCGCCGCCGACAATCAGGACGGCGTGGGGTTCTACCTGGTAAGGCTCGGTCATTAGTGAGCAGGGTTGCGACGATGACGGCGCCATTCGTGCAGCCAGGTAGTCAGCGCCAGCCAGAGCTTATGCCCGTTAGACAGACGAACACGACCGTCAAGTACCGGAAAATGATTTTTTTCCATTTTATCCAGTACCGCGCGATAAATCGCCGCCATGATCAGGCCGCAACGCTGATTGAAACGATCCTGCTCGGGTAAATACTCGAAAGCACTGTGATAATACTGTTTGGCCCGATCGCATTCGAACTGCATGAGTTGCTGAAAATTCTGCGACGTATGGCCGCCAAGAATGTCTTTTTCGCTGACGGAAAAACGTTGCAGATCCTCCGCTGGTAAATAAATCCGTCCCAGTTGCGCGTCTTCATGCACGTCGCGCAGAATATTGGTGAGCTGGAAAGCCATGCCCAGATCGCGGGCGTATTTCAGCGTGCGCCGGTCTTCATAGCCGAAAATTTCTGCCGCCATCAGGCCGACGACACCGGCCACCCGGTAACAGTAGAGGCTCAGAGATTTAAAGCTCTCATAACGCTGCTGCTGGAGATCCATTTCCATGCCATCGATGATTTCCAGAAAATATTCTTCAGGCAGATCGAATTGTTCGAGTATCGGCATCAGGGCACGACTGACCGGGTGTTGTGGCTGGCCTGCAAACAAGTGGTTGATTTCAGTGCGCCACCATTGCAGCTTGACGTGTTTGATCTGATCCTCCCCGGGATTATCGACCACATCGTCCACTTCGCGGCAAAAGGCATACAGCGCAATAATGGCCCGGCGCTGGTTTTCGGCCAGTGCCATGAAACTGTAATAGAAACTGGAACCGCTGCTGGCGGCCTTGTCCTGGCAGTATTGCTCGGGGGTCATGAAAGTACGTTGTCCGTGATCGGTCGGGGTGCCTGATTATTGCAGCGTGTACTTAAAAACGCTAGCGACGGATAACGCGCTTTTCCCGCGTGGTTTTTTTGCGTGATGCCGTGTGCCGTTGCGGTTTTTGAGTTTGTTGGCCCGACGTTGTTTGTCGGCTGCCTGTCAGTTTACGCTGCCTGCCTGCCCCAGGTTCAACCTGATCGGTTCCGCGCGGCTGCCAACTAGGCACCAAATGGCGCTTGCCGTTACCAATGAGATCGCTGTGGCCCATTTTTTTCAGCGCTTCGCGCAGCAGCGGCCAGTTATTGGCATCATGATAACGCAGAAAAGCCTTGTGCAGGCGGCGTTGTTTGATGCCTTTGGGGCTGCTTACTTCTTCCGAGTCCCGACTCACTTTGCGCAACGGATTTTTGCCCGTGTGATACATGGCCGAGGCAATGGCCAGCGGTGTGGGCAGGAAACCCTGCACCTGATCCAGACGGAAGTTGTTCTGTTTCAACCAGAGGGCGAGGTTGAGCATGTCCTCATCAGTGGTGCCGGGGTGGGCGGATATAAAATAGGGAATAAGATATTGTTCCTTGCCCGCTTCACGGGAATATTTTTCGAACATCTGTTTGAACTTGCCGTATACGCCGATGCCCGGTTTCATCATTTTACTTAAGGGGCCGGTTTCGGTATGTTCCGGTGCGATTTTCAGATAGCCCCCCACATGATGGCTGATCAGTTCTTTTACATATTCAGGCGACTGTACGGCCAGATCATAACGCAGGCCGGAGGCGATCAGAATGCGTTTGACGCCGGAAATCTTGCGCGCCCGGCGGTACAGTTTTATCAGGGGCTGGTGGTCGGTGCCCATATTGATGCAAATGTCGGGATAGACACAGGACAGTCGCCGGCAGGCCGATTCAATTTTTTCCGACCGGCATTTGAGCCGGTACATATTGGCCGTGGGGCCGCCCAGGTCAGAAATATTGCCGGTAAAGCCCGGTACATTATCGCGGATAGTTTCGATTTCGTGAATAATGGAATCTTCGCTGCGGCTTTGAATTATCCGGCCCTCGTGTTCGGTAATGGAGCAAAAGGTGCAGCCGCCGAAACAGCCACGCATGATATTGATGGAAAATCGAATCATTTCCCAGGCGGGTAGTTTTGCCCTGCCATAGTCCGGGTGCGGCTTGCGGGTGTAGGGGAATTCGTATACCCGGTCCAGCTCCGCTGTAGTCAGGGGAATCGGCGGCGGGTTGAGCCAGACATAGCGTTTACCGTGTTGCTGGATGAGCGCACGCGCATTGCCGGGATTGGTTTCCAGGTGAAACACGCGCGAAGCATGGGCATAGTAAACCCGGTCCTCAAGCACCTGATCGTACGAGGGTAGACGGATCACCGTTTTACGGCGATCCAGCTTGTGAGTGCGAGGCGTAAATTGAACGACCTTGGTGCCAGTGTCGGTGCTTGTTGCACAACCCGGTTCGTCGGCATAGGGATTGGGATGGGTTTCAATGCGCCCCGGCTGATCCAGATCGGTCGAATCGAGCATGGCCCAGCCATCGGGAATACTCGTGGTCATGAAGGCAGTACCGCGAATATCCCGAATATCGGCAACTTTTTCGCCTTTCGCCAGACGGTGAGCAAACTCGACGATGGCGCGTTCGGCATTGCCGTAAAACAGCAGATCGGCTTTGGAATCTGGCAAAATGGAACGGCGGACTTTTTCCGACCAGTAATCAAAATGAGCGATGCGTCGCAGACTGGCCTCGATACCGCCGATAATTATCGGCACGCCCTTGCAGGCTTCGCGCACGCGCTGGGCATAAACCACCACCGAGCGATCGGGACGTTTGCCGCCTTCGCCATCCGGTGTGTAGGCATCATCATGACGAATTCGTCGATCCGAGGTATAGCGGTTGACCATCGAATCCATGTTGCCGGCACTGACACCGAAAAACAGATTGGGTTTGCCCAGCTTCATAAACTCGGTCGTATCCCGCCAGTCGGGCTGGGCAATGATACCGATCCGAAAGCCCTGCGCTTCGAGCAAACGGCCGATCAAAGCCATGCCGAAGCTGGGATGATCCACGTACGCATCGCCGGTTACCAGAATAATATCGCAGGAATCCCAGCCTAGTTCATCCATGCCTGCGCGCGACATGGGCAGCACTGGCGCGGTGCCGAAGCGTTTCGCCCAATAGGGGCGGTAGGAAAAAAGATCAGGTGCTTTTTGCATGGATATTGACAGGAATGACAAACAGTAGTTATTTTAAAACAATACGGATTAATCTCTCGTTGTTTACAGTGAAAAATAGTAGCAGGGTAGGATGGGTAGAGCGAAGCGAAACCCATCGGCACGCTTGCCTTTTTATTTTAACACAGAAACTTGTAGCAGAGCGCCAGCAACGATTCGTACAGCATCCCACCTGTTGATACGCGGGCGGCGAAAGACATTTCCATTATGCGTCTGGAGCTTGTCAAGCACATAGGTGCCGCCCTGTATGATCATACGTAGTTCCAGTCCAAAACGCCCCTGTAAAGTCTTCCCCAGAGGGCAACCCTGCTGCATCATGGCAGCGGCACGCTGAAATTGAAAATTCATCAGCCCCTGCATGGCCTCATCGCTACGGGTCTGTTCGATATGATCTTCAGTGACTCCGAATTGGCGCATTTCATCCTGCGGCAGATAGATGCGGCCATGTTCATGATAATCCTGGCTTAAGTCCTGATAAAAGTTAATCAGTTGCAGCGCCGAGCAAATAGCATCCGATTGAGACAGGTTTTTTGGCGTTGCAGCCCCATGCAGGTATAACAGTAGACGACCGACCGGGTTGGCCGAATAGCGGCAGTAATTCAGAACCTCGGCAAAGTCGGCAAAGCGGGTTTTATCCACGTCCATTTTAAACGCCGTGAGCAGATCCTGAAACAGCGACAGCGGCAGGGCATGGTTTTTGATAACATCAGCCAGCGAGATAAAGACCGGATCATCAAGAGCCTCGTTTTTTGCAATGCAGGCCAGTTTATGCGCGTAGTCGTCGAGTTTTTGATGTCGCTGAGCTTTGCTTAAACTGCCTTCATCAGCGAAATCATCCGCCGTACGGGCGAAGCTGTAAATGACACTGATGGGACGGCGTAGTTTTTTCGGCAACAGACGGGAAGCCACCGGGAAATTTTCATAGTGACGGGCCGCCACGGATTGGCAGTGGTGATAAGCTTGTTCAAGATGGGACATACGCTTATGATAAGCTGACAGGCGGTTAACCGCTAATTTTGGATAAAAGAAACATGAAACAACTTAAAATCTTGGTGGCGGGTTTAGTGATTGGACTGTGTGCCGGACTCTGGTTCGGCGTTAACTTCGGCCGGGACCAACCGCTGTACAGCAATCCGTTTAATAGCGAAAGCTTGCAGCAAAAGGTAAAACGCACCGCCGATGACGTATTGGAAAATACCAAACGCGCTCTGCGAAAATCGCTCAACTGATTTCAGATAATGAAAATATTAATCCTGTCGGATATTCATGCAAATTATTCGGCTCTAAAATCGGTATTGGATGAAGAAGGTGGTTATGACTTACTGCTATTCCTGGGTGACGTGGTTGATTATGGTCCCAATCCTGAAGAGTGCCTGGATTTTATAAAGAATAATGCGGATTATTGTGTACTGGGTAATCATGACAATGCCATGGGTTACAACACAGATTGTCATAGCATGGGTTCGTTTAGAGAATTTTCTATCGAAACAAGAAAATGGCATCGTACATTGTTAACGGATGACGATATCAGGTTTCTTAGACATATGCCTTTAACTAACAAGGCGTATATCGAAGAGGGATCTTATTTTATGGCGCACGCATCTCCACAGGGCGATATTGCTAAATATTTATCGGCTGATGAAATGACAAAAGAACTGAACGATATACCTGCCGAATATATCCTGGTCGGGCATACTCATATTCAGTATCAAAAAGAAGTGACCGACTCTTTAATCATTAACCCAGGTAGCGTTGGTTTAGCCCGCGACGGCAGCAAAGCTTGTTATGCGGTTCATGAAAACAATGCTTTTTCGCTGAAAAAAATCGATTATGATGTAGATAAAACAATTTCAGATTTGATGAGCAGTCCCATATCTAAAAGTTGTAAAGATGGTTTAAAGAAAATATTATTGCATACATAAAATCGCAAAGAATTCTGGAATTCCAAAGTTTAACCCTCCCGTCCCTCAGGACACGTCACATTTTCTCGGATCGGCTTGACCCTCATCCTGGCCTTCTCCCCCCGGAAGAGAAGGGATGGCTCCGATTTTAGAAGGCTGTCATTTCGCCCCTTCACGGACTTAGATCAACAAAATACTCACGAAATCATAGGCTTGAAAAATATTACTGTCATGCTAACAGGACGAGCGGTGAGGTTTGATATGTTTAATTTTTACAAAATTCATATAAAAGTAAAGATATTGTCAATTTAGTGAAATAGTGTGTTGCTACCGTTATGCGTGCGTTGCGATGCAACGTTGTGTTTTTCACTAAATCATTTTCTAAGGAGAATACCTTCATGAAATATACCCAGTTTTGTGTCAGCGGATTGGCATTTGCTGCTGCCATTGCCGTTTCATCCCCGGTTCTAGCCGATCAGGATCAGGGCGTCAGGCATTTCAACAAGTTTCGCGATCATCATCACGGCCTGATAGATTTCGGCACCCTTCGTGATCGCTTGCTGCATAAATATTCCGGAAAGCTTTTTGGCGTCAAAGGTGCGTTGAAAGCATCCTCGACTCAAAGCGTCAACAAAGCTACCGCCGAAGCCAATCCTGTTTCACTGGTGACCCTTGCTCGTAGTTTGCACGCACACGTGGTTGCTTCCAGTCAGGCGTTGGGGCCCAACATTGATATGATGGCTCTGTGGCCAAACGAAAACCCTACACACCTGATCGTCTGTAACGAGCAGGGGCCGAACCAGGCGGGGTTACAGCGCGTTCGTTTGTCGGATGGTCAGGTCGAAACGATTCTGAGCGGCACGAAATCCTGCGATCCGGCTCACGCGACACCATGGGGCACGATTGTGCTCGGCGAGGAAGCCGGCAACTCGGGTTCCCTGCTGGAGATCATCGATCCCCTGCACACCACCGGTGTCGTTTATGACCGGGTCAGCGGAACCTTTACCGGGGCCGATGCAGCCCATGTGGCCGAGCGTCCTGCGGTGGGTCATCTCTCCTTCGAAGGTGTTGCGATTTATCCCAACGGCGTGATGTATTATGGTGACGAAAATCGGCCTTCCAAAGGGACTGCCGGGGGTGCTTACTTTAAATACATACCTTCCTCACCCTGGAATAGTGATGAACCGATCAGCAGCCTGGATCAGTCACCGCTGGCCAATGGCCGTGTCTACGGTCTGCGCCTGGGCAAACGTCACAGTGGCACCGATTATGGCCAGGGCAGCAACACCGGTTTGGGTAGCTGGATACCGGTCGTAAATTCCTACGGTGCTGATTTGCGCACGGTTGCGGCAAGTCTCGAATTGACCGGTTTTTATCGTCCGGAAGACGCCAGTGTCGATGAAAAGGCACTGAGCAAAGGCAATGTTCGTTTTTGTGCCAACAACACCGGCAATGAAGGTTCCGATCACAACTGGGGTGAAACCATCTGTGTTACCGATGGCAGCCTGGCTGAAGCTACAGCTAATACAGCGGTGCCGGAATTGCAGCCGTTTGTAACCGGCACCCGTCAGTTGGCCATGATGGATAATATCGCCTATCAGCCGGGCCGTGGTAACTGGATATTGCACGAAGATGGGGATGCTCCCGGTTTCGCTGTGAATCCGCATAACAATGACATCTGGGACTGCCTGGAAGATGGTAATGATGTGGATACCCTGAGCGATGGTTGCATTCGTATCGTCACATTGAACGATCTGACTGCCGAGTCGACCGGCGGTTTCTTCGATGCCAAGGGGAAACACTACTACTTCAGCGTGCAACACAATGTGACCGGCCACGGAACCATACTGGATATAACCGGCTGGCGTTAATCCAGCAAACGTAATCAAAGCAGGAGAAAAGGGGGACGCAGAGGATATATTTTATCCCTCCGTCCCCCGTTCCTGTGTCAGGTTAGGTCTGAACTCTCATCCGTTTTTTCCGCTTCGTCCACCACCATGGCCCGTACGCCGGTTTCAATCTGATCGCTGTTTTGTAGTTTGTTTGCTGCGCTGATGCCCATTTCAGTGAACTTCTGGGCGCTGGGCAGGATTCGGCTGTCGAAAGAACCCACCGCGCTATTGTAGTGCCTGGCACTGCTTTCCAGACTGCGTCCGAGTTTTTGCAGGTGGTTGGCAAAGACGCCCAGGCGCTTGTACAGTTCTTCGCCCACTTGTTTGATTTTGTCGGCATTCTCGGCCAGTTGTTCCTGTCGCCAGCCGTAGCCGACTGCGCGCAGCAGGGCGACGAAGCTGGTGGGGGTGGCGAGGATGACTTGCTGGCGCAGGGCATCTTCCAGCAGGGCCGGATCCTTCTCCAGCGCCGCGCCCAAAAACTGATCGCCGGGAATGAATAAGACGACAAAGTCGGGTGCGTTTTTAAACTGCGTCCAGTACGCTTTGGCAGCCAGTTCGTTAACGCGGTTGCGTACATTACGGGCATGGCGGATGAGTTCCTGATCACGGCTTTCGTCATCTTCTTTCTCAATCGCACTGAGATAGGCGTCCAGCGGGGTTTTGACATCGACGACGATCTCGCGGCCGTCGGGCATGCGGACAATCATGTCCGGGCGTTGTTGGCCATCATCGGTGCGCACGGTTTCCTGTTCATAAAAGTCACAGTGTTCCACCATTCCCGCCAGTTCGGCCAGACGTTTCAAGGTCATCTCACCCCACTGGCCACGCACTTCAGGACGGCGCAGGGCATTGACCAGATTACGCGTTTCACTGCTGAGGCTGGCCTGTGCCTGAGCCATGCTTTGCAGATGGGTATGCAGAGCGCCATAGGCTTCACGGCGTTCCTTTTCCATCCCCTGAATTTGTTGCTCGGTTTTTTGCAGGGCTTCCTGAATGGGTTTGATTAGATGTTCGATGGCCTTTTCTTTCTGTCCCAGATCGGATTGCGCCTGTGACTGGAACTGTTTGAGATTTTCCTGAGCCAGTTTCAGAAAGTCATCGCTGTTATGTTTTAGCGCTTCACGGGACAGGGTGCTAAAGGTGTCAGAGAGCTGTTCGCGGATCTGTTGCCGTGCCTGTTGCTGTGACAGTTCCAGTGTTGCGATTTTTTCTTCTGCATTTTTCTCCTGCAATTCAAGCATGGTGACGAGCCGGGTGTTGCGCTCGCGCAGGGCGTTGATGCGGGTTTGCAGAAATAGCCAGGTACCCAGCGCGCCGAAGGCGGCGGCGGTCAGGGTAATGGCAAGATAAATAAAGGCATTGGACATGGTGTTTATTTTATTCTGCCTTGCTCAGCCAGTGCAGTAATTCTTCGGGTGATTTCAATGTAGCATCGGCGCCCCATTCGAGGGGTAGATCGGTTTCATCAATATAGCCGAACAGAGCCAGCAAGGTATGCATACCGGCGCGATGGCCGGCAATCATGTCGCGTTCGGCATCGCCGATATAAACGCAACGGTCAGGTGGGCTGCCCACCAGTTGACAGGCGTGCAACAGAGGCGCGGGGTGAGGCTTGCGCTCATTGAGCGTATCGCCGCTGACGATACAGGCGGCGCGTTGTTTCAAATCCAGTTTGGCCATGAGCGGCTCAGTCAGCCAGCCTGGTTTATTGGTGACCACACCCCAGTTGCCACCGCGGTTTTCAATATGCGTCAGCACGCTGGCCATGCCGGGAAATAGTTGGGTATGCTGGGCGATATTTTCACGGTAATGATCCAGCAGTTGCAGGCGTAGCGCCTCCGCCTCGTCGCTATCAGGAGGCAGATTGAAACCCACTTCAATCAGTGCCTTGCCACCGTGGGAGACTGCCGGTCGGATCTTGTCGAAGGGCAGGGCGGGTTTGCCCTTACTTAGCCGCAGGGCATTCAACGCTGCTGCCAGATCCGGCGCGGTATCAGCCAGGGTGCCGTCCAGATCGAACAGCACGGTTTTGATTCGCGTTGGGAACATGGTGTTAATCAAATTTTATAAGTCCGAAAATGAACAGCAAGGATACAGTTGATGGGTTTCCCCTGGGCTTCGCGCTTCGCTTTACCCATCATCCTACTCTTTGCGTCGCCCTGTAGAATGGGTAGAGCAAAGCGAAACCCCTCTGTCCCTCGTAACGTTTATTTCTGGCAATACATCAGGTAATTTACGCTGACATCATAGCCCAGTGAGTAACGTTGGCTCAGGGGGTTGTAGCTCATGCCAGTGATTTCCTGCAGGGACAGATCAGCCTGCCGGATCCACTTTTCCAGCTCGGAAGGTTTGATGAACTTACTGTAATCATGCGTACCTTTGGGCAGCAGTTTCAGGAGGTATTCCGCACCGACGATGGCGAACATGTAGGCTTTGGGATTACGGTTGATGGTGGAGAAAAAGATATGGCCGCCGGGCTTGACCAATTCGGTGCAGGCGCGAATGACCGAGGCGGGATCCGGCACATGCTCAAGCATCTCCAGGCAGGTCACGACATCGTAAGCCTGCGGTTCCTGTGTGGCCAGTTCCTCGGCGGTGATTTGACGGTAATCGACCTTGACGCCGGATTCCAGCTGGTGCAATCGGGCCACGCTAAGCGGGGCTTCACCCATGTCGATCCCCGTGACGAGGGCACCCCGTTGGGCCATGCTTTCAGACAGAATGCCACCGCCGCAACCCACGTCGAGTACGGTTTTGCCGGATAGTGCTGCGCGCTGGTCGATAAAATCCAGACGCAGGGGGTTGATATCATGCAGAGTTTTGAATTCGCTTTGTGGATCCCACCAGCGTGAAGCCAGTTCTTCGAATTTAGCAATTTCCTGCGGATCGATATTCAGAGTTTGACTGTTCATGGGCGGTTAGCTTACCGTGAAACGCCGGAACTGTCAGCTACTTCCCTTTGTCTCAAAGGAAGGGGACAGGTATCGTAATATGGGCTTTATCCTTCAATTCCAGTTGATCTGGACTAAGGTGTTTATCCGGGGTGGCCGGGTGAGGTTTGATGGGTTTTTACTGTTTTGCCCCGATCCTGATCGCCAGGAGGGCGAGACCAAATCCTCGTTTCCTCCAAATATCACGTTTGAAACATCAATGTCATACATTTATGGGAAGTTTGGGCTATAATGCGCCGCCCTCGGGAGGCCATCCCGAGGTGTGGGCGATCCGGAACATACCGGTTGCAGTTGAGGCTTGACCAGTAATCCAATAATTAACCAACATTTTTTATGCGAGTAGCGGGAACATGACTGAATTAACAAACTATAGAAATATAGGCATTTTTGCCCACGTGGATGCAGGTAAAACCACTACCACGGAGCGTATTCTCAAGCTGACCGGTAAAATCCACAAACTGGGCGAAGTGCATGATGGCGAGGCTACCACGGATTTCATGGATCAGGAGCAGGAGCGTGGCATCACCATTCAGTCTGCCGCCACGTCCTGTATCTGGGATAACCACCGCCTGAATATTATCGATACCCCCGGGCACGTTGACTTTACGATTGAGGTTTATCGTTCACTGAAAGTGCTGGACGGCGGCATCGGTGTGTTCTGTGGTTCCGGCGGCGTTGAACCCCAGTCCGAAACCAACTGGCGCTACGCCAATGATTCGGAAGTGGCGCGGATTATTCTGGTCAACAAACTTGATCGCGTGGGCGCGGATTTTTACCGTGTGGTCAAGCAGGTAGAAGATGTGCTGGGCGCCAATCCGCTGGTGATGGTGCTGCCTATCGGTATCGAAGACGAGTTCAAAGGCGTGGTCGATCTGCTGACGCGTAAAGCCTGGGTTTGGGATGATTCCGGTGATCCCACGAATTACACCATCGAGGATGTTCCGGTCGATATGCAGGATAAGGTCGAGGAATGGCGCGAAAAACTGATCGAGATGGCCGTCGAGCAGGATGACGGCTTGATGGAGCAATATCTGGAAGGCGACGAGCCGTCGATTGATGAACTCAAAGCCTGCATCCGTAAGGGTAGCATTGCGCTGGACTTCTTTCCTACCTATTGTGGCTCGGCTTTCAAGAACAAAGGCATCCAGATGGTGCTGAACGCGGTGGTGGATTACCTGCCCAACCCGACTGAAGTCAAACCGCAGCCGGAGGTGGATCTGGAAGGTAATGAGACGGGTGAATTTGCCATTGTGGATGCGGAGGGGCCATTACGCGCACTGGCCTTCAAAATTATGGATGACCGCTTTGGCGCGCTGACTTTTATCCGTATCTATTCCGGAAAGATAGAAAAAGGTACGAATGTGCTCAACACCTTTACCGGCAAGACCGAGCGTATCGGCCGGATTGTGGAAATGCATGCCGACTCCCGTGAGGAACTGAGCAGTGCGCAGGCGGGTGACATCGTGGCCGTGCTGGGCATGAAAAATGTGCAAACCGGCCATACCCTCTGTGATCCGAAGAAACCCGCAACCCTGGAACCGATGGTTTTCCCGGCTCCCGTGATCTCCATTGCCATCTCGCCAAAAGACAAGGCCGCGTCTGAAAAAATGGGCGTAGCACTGGGCAAAATGATTCAGGAAGATCCCTCTTTCCATGTTGAAACCGACGAAGACAGCGGCGAAACCATTCTCAAGGGTATGGGCGAACTGCATCTGGATATCAAAGTCGATATTCTTAAACGTACCCATGGTGTGGAAGTGGAAGTGGGCAAGCCTCAGGTCGCTTACCGCGAAACCATTACCCAGCGGGTTGAAGACAGTTATACCCATAAAAAGCAGACAGGGGGTTCCGGCCAGTTCGCCAAAATCGATTATGTTATTGAGCCGGGCGAACCCGGCAGTGGGTACGAGTTCGAGTCAAAAGTATCCGGCGGTAATGTACCGCGCGAATTCTGGCCTGCGGTGCAGAAAGGTTTTGCCAATAGCCTTGAACGCGGTGTCTTGGCGGGTTTCCCGACTCTGGATTTCAAGGTCACTCTAATGGATGGTGGTTATCACCCGGTTGATTCCTCTGCTGTCGCGTATGAACTGGCTGCTCGCGCGGCCTACCGTCAGACCATGCCCAAGGCGGGTCCCCAGTTAATGGAACCGATCATGAAGGTGGATGTATTTACGCCGGAAGCGCATGTTGGTGACGTGATTGGCGATTTGAATCGACGCCGTGGCATGATTCGGTCACAGGAACCTGGCGCCACGGGTGTTCGCATCAAGGCGGAATGTCCGCTGAGTGAAATGTTCGGTTACATCGGCGATCTGCGTACCATGACCTCCGGCCGTGGCCAGTTCTCCATGGAATTCCTGCACTACATGCCCTGCCCGAAAAACGTGGCCGAAGACGTTATCAAGGAAACCCTGGAACGCGAAGCCAGGAAGAAATAGTTTCCGTTCACCTGTTTTCAGGACGATACGAAAAGGGTTGGTCAACCAGCCCTTTTTTGTGCCCTGTTTTTCTGGTTCCCACGCTCCTGCGTGGTAACCGATATGTAGATCTGATTGATGAGTTGTGCGTTCCCAGGCATGCGCATAAGAACAAAGCTGATATTCTTATATTATTGTTGGGCATCCGTTGATGCTCGCCCCAGGTGGTACATCGCACCCTCATTAAATATCCGGCTGTGGTGGCTGATGCTCTGTGCTTCCAGTGCAACTGAATTTGCTACTGCCAGTTTTTCTGGCGGCTGGAACAGTACTTTTGTGGTACCTGTGGTGCTGGAGCTTTGTAGCTCAAAGCCCTGCTGAAGCAGAGCTTTCCAGTTTTCAATCATCCTGGATAAAATATTGCTCAGTTCCGCAGGTGATTTTTAATGATGTAAATCCCACATTGGTGTTTCCCTTGATTGATAGGTTTTACTACGTGGACTTTTCATTTTGTTCTAAATTAAGTGTTCCGAATTCCTGTCCAGTAAAACCGCTCGCCCTGAGCTTATCGAAGGGGGAATAGCCTTAAATACTGGTATTTCAGGCTTTACGTTCATGGTTCGACAAGGCTCTCCTGAGCGAAGCCGAAGGGCTCACCACGAACGTGATCTGTATAGTGGACAGGAATTCGGAACACCTAATTTAGCCACCCTTGTTTTGAACCCAATGCAGGATGGGTAGAACAAAGTGAAACCCATCGCCAGCCGTAACCGGCGCATTTGCCGTGAGCGTAGCGAACGAAAAATGCGTCCGAGTTGGCGGTCTTCGTTAGCCCAACTTAATTGTAGTGATACCGACAAGCAATAATAGTGATATGAAGATCCGTAACTGCGTAAACCAATCTATGGGTATCATCAATTCTTCGAGACCAAAAACCAGATAAATTTTCCTTTAACCGTTCTGGTTTACCAATACCATCAAACGGTGTACGAATGGTATTATCGATTAGCTTATTAATTCGTTTTAGTGTTTTTTTATCTTGGCTTTGCCAATATACGTAATCAGACCATCCTGCCTCTGTCCATGCTAAATTTCTATTCATCAAGTAGATCTCTTTCCTTGAATTTTCCTTGACTGAATTGTTCGATAGATTTTCTTAAATGTTCAGCATTCGCAGGACTCTTAAGTAAATATACTGTCTCCATAAGGCTATTGTAGGAATCCAAGGACATTACTACAGCATCCGGGCTATCACGACGAGTAATTACTGCACAATCTGCATCGTTAACCACTTGGTCTAAAACAGATTTAAGAGAATTCCGAGCTTCGGTAAATGATATAACACGCATTATTACAACTCCTCATACGTACAATATATAGTACAAGTATAGGGTAAAGTACCAATATGTGCAATATATGGTACATGTTTTGTTTGGGGGCTAACAAGAATTATTCCGCAAGTTTTTCTTTCCAGATATGGGCATGTTCAAGTATGGCAGTTGAGTTCAGTGTGGTCAGTTCACCCTCTCTGAGCAGTTGTTTGCCGGCGACCCAGACATCACGGATACAGTGACGGCCAGCGGCATAGACCACCTGTGATTGCGGATGATAGACTGGCTGGGTATCCACGCCGCTTAAATCTATCGCAATGATATCCGCCGCCTTGCCCGGTTTCAGGGAACCAGTTTCTTCTTCCAGCCCCAGGGCGCGGGCGCCGTTGAGGGTGGCTATTTGCAGGGCTTGCATGGCCGGTACGGCGCTGGCGTTGCCGGACACGGCCTTGGCCAGCAGGGCGGCGCTACGCAGTTCGCCAAGCATGTCCAGATCATTATTGCTGGCGGCCCCATCGGTTCCCAGGGCTACATTTACCCCGGTTTCGAGCAGGGTCTGTAGCGGACAAAAACCGCTAGCCAGTTTGAGATTGGATTCCGGGCAGTGCACGACATGCATACCGGTATCGGCGAGTAGATGGATGTCTTCTTTTTCAAGCTGGGTCATGTGTACGGCGAGCAGCCTTGGGCTGAGCAGATCCAGTTTTTGTAGCCGTTCAATGGGGCGCAGGCCGAATTTTTCCAGCGACGCTTGCACCTCAAACGCCGTTTCATGCAGATGGATATGGATGGGGATATCCAGTTCCTCGGCATAGGTCGCGATGCGGCTCAGGGGGTCGTCCGATACGGTGTAAGGCGCGTGGGGTGCAAAGGCGGTGCTGATCAGGTTGTTGCCGTTGAGCTGGTCATGCAGGGCGATGCCTTTTTGCAGGTATTCATCCGGATCCTGCGCCCAGGCGGTAGGGAAGTCGAGCACGATCAGACCGACGACGGCGCGCATACCGGCGTGTTCCGCCGCGCGCGCGGTTTCCTCAGGAAAGAAGTACATATCATTGAAGCAGGTGGTGCCGCTTTTAATCATTTCGGCGCAGGCCAGCAGACTGCCATGATGGACAAATTCGGGATTGACCCATTGAGTTTCCGCCGGCCAGATGTGGTTGTCGAGCCAGTCCATCAACGGCAGATCATCAGCCAATCCGCGCATCAGACTCATGGCGGCGTGGCCGTGGGCGTTGATAAAGCCGGGCATAAGAACATGCTGATCCCGACGAATATGGACTCCGATCTGGAACTGCGCCTCGGCCTCGGTGACGGGCAGGATAGCCACGATACGGCCAGCATTAATGGCGATAGCGTGATGTTCCAGTACGGTATTTTCCGGTTCGATGGGAATGATCCAGCGCGCCGTGATCAAAGTATCTATGTTCATGATATTAAGTGACGAGGGACAAGTGACGAGGAAAACCGTTTATTCGTTATACATTTTTTGTTACTTTAGCGTATTTTATATACGAAGGAAAACAATCTAAAATGGTGCCCTTAATTTCAACATCCGTCTCGTCCCCCGCCTCTCGCGCCCCGTCCCTGTCATGAGCGTTTTTCCCATTCGCTGGCACGAAAACACATTAAAATTACTGGATCAACGCCTACTGCCGGCGGAGGTAACCGAAATTCGTTATGACTCGGTAGCGGCGGTGGCCGATGCTATTCGTGACATGGTGGTACGTGGCGCACCGGCTATTGGGATTACGGCGGCTTTTGGCGTCGTGATCGCCGCCCGCGCCCGTTATGCCGAAAACCCGGGTAACTGGCGGAAAAGTATCGGAGAGGATTTGAGACTCCTGGCCGATGCGCGTCCCACCGCTATCAATTTGTTTTGGGCTATCGAACGCATGCGAGGTTATTTTGATGAAATCGAGGGTGATCCTGTTGAACGTTTATTGACCGAAGCAAAGACTATCCACGAAGAGGATATTGCCGCCAATAAACGCATGGGCGAACTGGGCGCCAATCTTATCAGCACAGGCAGCAGCATTCTGACTCATTGCAATGCCGGGGCGCTGGCGACCGGTGGTTATGGTACGGCGCTGGGCGTGATTCGCAGTGCCGTCGCGGCTGGCAAAGTTGACCAGGTGTTTGCCGACGAGACCCGGCCCTGGTTGCAGGGCGCGCGCCTGACGGCCTGGGAACTGTTGCAGGATGGTATCCCGGTGAGTCTGATTGCCGAGGGCGCCGCATCCTGGTTGATGCGCCAGGGCAAGGTGCAGTGGATCGTGGTCGGTTCGGATCGCATCGCCGCCAATGGTGATGTGGCCAACAAGATTGGCACCTACCAGTTGGCCGTTTCGGCCCGTTATCACGGGGTCAAGTTTATGGTTGCCGCGCCCACCTCTACGGTAGACATGAATATCGCCGAGGGTGCGGATATTCCCATCGAAACCCGTAGCGCCGACGAGCTGCTTAAGTGCGGCGATAAAAATGTGGCGGCCGCGGGCGCGTCAGCCTGGAATCCGGTGTTCGACGTGACGCCAGCGGCGCTGGTGGACGCCATCGTGACGGAGCAGGGCGTAGTAGAGAAACCTGATGCCAAAAAAATATTGGCCATGATGAAAAATGCCTGATTCATCACCCTGATTTCCTGTTCAAAACGCCGCAAACGCATTCTCGCGGCGGATCTCTTTAATGCGGTAGGTGATGGTGCTGTGCTAGAATAGTCGTCTTAATCAGCTCAAAAGCTGATCACAATAACAAGTAGCGCGCCCAATAGGAACCCATGACCGAATTCGCCAAAGAAATTCTCCCCATCAATATTGAAGAGGAAATGAAGCAGTCCTATCTGGACTACGCGATGAGCGTGATCGTAGGGCGCGCCCTGCCGGATGTCCGTGACGGGCTTAAACCGGTGCATCGCCGAGTGCTTTACGCCATGCGCGAGCTGGGCAATGACTGGAACAAGGCGTATAAAAAGTCTGCTCGCGTGGTCGGTGATGTCATTGGTAAATATCATCCTCACGGCGATACGGCCGTCTATGACACCATGGTGCGTATGGCCCAGCCATTCTCCCTGCGTTACATGCTGGTGGACGGGCAGGGTAACTTCGGTTCGGTCGATGGCGACTCCCCGGCGGCCATGCGTTATACCGAAGTGCGTATGGCCAAGATCGCTCATGAGCTGCTGGCAGATCTTGATCGGGAAACCGTGGACTTTGTTCCCAACTATGACGAATCGGAACATGAGCCGGAGGTGCTGCCCGCGCGTCTGCCTAATTTGTTAATAAACGGTTCGGCCGGTATTGCCGTGGGTATGGCCACCAATATTCCGCCGCACAATCTCAATGAAATTATTAACGCCTGTCTGGCGCTGATTGAAAACCCAGAAACGACCATTCAGGAATTGATGGTTCACGTTCCCGGGCCGGACTTCCCCACTGCCGGTATTATTAATGGTGCCCGCGGCATTGCCGAAGCCTATGCGGGGGGACGTGGCCGCATCTATGTGCGGGCGCGCACCCATGTTGAAGAATTTGGCAATGGCCGTGAACGGCTGGTCGTCACTGAGCTGCCCTACCAGGTAAACAAGGCGCGCCTGATCGAACGCATTGCCGAGCTGGTCAAAGAGAAAAAAATCGAGGGCATTTCTGAGCTGCGCGACGAATCGGACAAAGATGGCATGCGCATGGTCATCGAACTGCGCCGTAGCGAAATGCCCGACGTATTGCTCAATAATCTCTACAAGCAGACCCAGATGCAGAGTGTTTTTGGTATTAATATGGTGGCGCTGGTCGATCGGCAGCCGCGCCTGCTGAATATCAAGCAGATCCTGGAAGCCTTTATTCGTCACCGCCGTGAGGTGGTTACCCGGCGCACGATTTATGATTTGCGCAAGGCCCGGGAAAAGGCGCATGTGCGTGAAGGACTGGCGATTGCGCTGGTCAATATCGATCCTATCATTAGCATGATCAAGGCGGCAAAGAATCCGGCCGAAGCCAAATTACAACTGGTGTCAACCGCCTGGGAGCCGGGCATGGTGATCGAGATGCTGACCCACACCGGTGCGGTTGGTTCTCGACCGGAAGGCCTGTCGGACAATGTCGGTCTGCTGGATGGCAAATACTATCTTTCAGAAACCCAGGCGCAGGCGATTCTCGACATGCGCCTGCATCGTCTGACCGGGCTTGAGCAGGACAAGATTCTAAAGGAATACGGTGAACTGCTGGAGGCGATCGCCGAGTTGCTTAAAATTCTGGCCAGCAGTGATCGTCTGATGGAAGTGATTCGTGAAGAGTTGCTGGAAATTAAAGAGCAGTATGGTGATGAGCGACGCACGGAAATTGTCGCCAGTCAGGAAGATCTGAGCATCGAGGATCTGATCACGGAAGAAGATGTCGTGGTCACCCTCTCACATGATGGCTATGTCAAGGCGCAACCGATTACGACCTACACCGCACAACGCCGTGGCGGCAAGGGGAAGGCCGCGACCTCGGTGAAAAATGAAGATTTCATCGACAAGCTGTTCGTCGCCAGCACCCACGACACTATTCTATGTTTCTCCAGCCGGGGCAAGGTGTACTGGCTGAAAGTTTATGAGCTGCCTCAGGCCGGGCGCACGGCGCGAGGCCGACCTATCGTCAACCTTCTACCGCTGGAAGAAGGCGAACGTATCAACGCCATTTTGCCGATCCGTGAGTATGAAGAAGACAAATATATTTTCTTCGCCACCGCCAGTGGCACGGTGAAGAAAACGTCTTTGAAGGATTTCTCTCGCCCACGCGCCTCAGGCATTATCGCTATCGAACTGCGTGGACAGGATCAATTGGTGGGCGTAGAACTCACCGATGGCGCACAGGATGTACTGCTGTTTTCCAGCAGCGGCAAGGCTATTCGTTTTAGTGAAAATGCGGTACGCGCCATGGGGCGTACCGCAGCCGGCGTGCGGGGTATTAAATTGCAGCCAGGGCAACGCGTGATTTCCCTGATTATCGCCAGTGAAGGTTGCGTGCTGTCTGCAACAGAAAACGGCTATGGCAAACGCACGGCTATTGGAGACTACCCCTGTCATGGGCGTGGTGGACAGGGCGTAATTTCAGTGCAGACTACGGCCCGCAACGGCAACGTGATTGGCGCCGTGCTGATTAACGAGAATGACGAGATTATGCTTATCACTACCAGCGGCACCCTGGTGCGTACCCGGGTAGATGAGATTTCCATCGTGGGGCGAAACACCCAGGGCGTGCGCCTCATCAACCTTGCTGAAGGTGAAAAATTGTCCGGCATTGAACGGATTGAAAACATTCAGGCGGACGAACCGGAAGATAATGAAGAGTAGCCAGGATAAATAGCAAAATCATATTCAATTCAGGTTGGGCTGAAT
>CAZQVV010000043.1:0-12042 GCA_964596835.1 uncultured Thiohalophilus sp.
TAGCGTGCAAGCTTTAAACTTGCAATACGATTCAAACTCACACCTGATTCAGCTGCTTCTACCGCAAGATGTCTGTGTACTTCCGGAGGCACACGCACCATAAATTTACCGCTGAAATTTCGTGCCGAAATTGCCGTCGGTAATTCTTCGTTATTTTTTGACATGTCTGCAATACAATCTTTAACAACTGCTTGAATCCCTTTTAAAGCTTTACCTGAAGTTGATGCCAACCAACTAAGGCTAGGGAATTCAGCACATAGGCCAATAAATTCTTCATCTTCTTCAGACCACATTACACGGTATGTATATTTTTCGATTTCATTAACCATGTTGCACCTCGATTTTTTCTACAGCAAGTAGCACTTGTTTTACTTGGTAGGACTTAGCTTTTCCTTTTTTATTTTGAATGTTTACACGTGGATCGCCAAGCCAAGGCGTTTTGTAAATACAGTGACTACTCCCACTCTGGCGTGGTTTCCCGAAATAGCGCTCACAAACCTTTTGAAGCTCGTTAAAGCGAATTCCTTTGGGGTTTGACTTCATTTCTTCTAAAATTGTAGATATGCTAGCCATGCTTATATAGTAGCATTATTGATACTACTGTCAAGTGCGATTTTTACACATATTAATCGTTGCATAAGTATTCGCAGGTGTTTTATACCCTCACCCCAACCCTCTCCCGGAGGGCGAGGGGGTTATGATGCAAATACTTATGCAACGATTAATAACACCGACTATAGCGGAAATAACACCCCTGCAGGCCTCGTGTTTTCCACCTTCGAGATGGCACCGAGTTCAACGCACAGATGGCGTTCAATGCCAGCGACAATGCCAAATCCGTTCTGGAACCCGGAGTACTGGGACTCCTGAGTCTCGGATTTGGACTGCTGGGGATTGTTGGATTGCACGGAAGAAGAAAAAACGCCTGATCCAGGCACAAAGATGCTCACGCGCTACGGCGTGAGCATCTCTCCCGGCTTTTGGCACGTTCGTTTGCAACAATGCAAGAACTGACCCCTGCCCCACTGACCCCTGCCCCCCCCCCTACAGCAGCTTCCGATAATCACAGTCCAGGCTTTCCGCCAGTTTCTTCGCATTGACTTTACCCAATACGCGCTTGTTGTTTTCCATCTCGGAGAGATGGTGCTGGCGGATACCGGCCTTGTCGGCTAGCTGGACTTGCGTCAGTTCGGCACGTTGGCGGTACAGACGCAGGTAGTAGCCGGGGGTGCGGTAGTGGTTGCCGTGACGGTGTTTCGCCTCAGCGTGAAGCGTCTTGGCAAGCACACGATCTTCCGCCAGGTATTGATCCAGTGTGGAGCAGATCATCTTTTTCAGGCGCGCCTGATTCACTTTGCCACTGGGCTTGAGGACCACATCGCCCAAGTCATGGTGGATCTTGAGTGCTTGGCTCATCGATAAGCCTCCCGTCGGTGTCCGACATAAAATACTTCGATTTCTAAGGTCTGTTTATCGGTAACGCAATAGCGCATTCGGTAACGGTAGCTCAACCGCAGGCGGTATTCATCATCGCCTGTTTTCAAGGTGTTCCACCCTTGTGGGTTAATGCCTTGTTCTTCCAGATCGGCCACCGCAAGGTCGGCTAAGTCCTGGATGGATCGCGGCAATTTGGCCAGTTGCTTATGCGCTTTGCGGGTCAGGTAAACAGTCCATGTCATGCTGGGAGTATATACCATTAATTGGTATGTTTTATTATTATTTATCGGTGGATTCAGGGGCTTCTTGTGCGACCACACGTTTTTTGAAATGTTACGATGCGGGAATTGACCCCAAGACCGCTCTCACATAAATCGCCATACCCGCCTGATCCCCACAATATTGTAACTACTCAGCCCGCCCGGGCGAGACCAACAGAAACAGCGTACTCCAAGTAACTTAAATCAGGGCGATTCGAGTTCAAGGGGATGAGTCACCCGTAGGTTGGGCTGAGCAACGCGAAGCCCAACAATTAATCAATGACAGCCCATACATGTTGGGCGACTGAAGGAAGTGCCTGTTGTGGGCTTCGCGTTGCTCAGCGCCCACCTACATTTGTTAGCTGTTCCTTCGGTGTAAGCTGAATGGTTATCATAATATTTAAGTTTGGTATATGCTCAAGACCCATTTAGAATACGTATACCTAAAAATCAAGACCAACCTCCATTAGGGCTATTTCTATGAACCAGTCAAATATCGACATTGAACAATACAGAATAATCGAAGAACCCTTTTACGAAATACAGGCTGATGAAGTGACTTTATATGAGGCCGCCTATGCGGCTCGTTTACCCGTTATGATCAAAGGCCCCACTGGTTGTGGCAAATCCCGCTTTATTGAACACATGGCCTGGAAACTCGGTAAACCTCTCATTACGGTAGCCTGTAACGAAGATATGACCGCCTCGGATTTAGTCGGCCGCTACCTGCTGGATGCCAACGGCACCCGCTGGCTGGATGGCCCCTTAACTATCGCCGCTCGTATTGGTGCGATTTGTTATCTGGACGAAATTGTTGAAGCGCGCCAGGACACCACGGTTGTGATTCATCCGCTTACCGACCACCGCCGTACCTTGCCGCTGGATAAAAAAGGTGAGCTGGTGGGCGCCCATCCGGATTTTCAGTTGGTCATTTCCTACAACCCGGGTTATCAAAGCCTGATGAAAGATTTGAAGCAGTCCACCAAGCAGCGTTTTAGCGCGCTGGACTTTGATTACCCGAATACTGAAGTTGAAGTTGCGATTGTGGTTAAAGAAGCCGGTATTGACAAAGACAACGCTGACAAACTGGTGAAGGTTGCACATACTGCCCGCAATCTGAAAGGCCATGGCCTGGATGAGGGTATTTCAACCCGGCTGCTGGTTTATGCCGCGAATTTAATGAACAAAGGTATCGACGCCAAAGCTGCCTGCCGCATGGCGCTGGTACGACCGATCACCGATGACGCCGATATTCGCAGCACATTAGATCATGCTATTGATGCCGTCTTTGCATAAATATTAAAATATTTTGCCGTCATAAAGCCTCCCTACGCGAAGATAAACAACCCCGCAGCAAGCGGGCGGGGTATTAAGTGGTAGCATGCTGATGGGTTTCCCTACTGGACTTCGCGCTTCGCTCTACCCATCCTACCGTTTTTCGCTGCAAGCTGCGGGGAATGACACTCCCGGAAATTCAATGGTGGTTGAAACATTATGAACGATACTCCCTTACACGTTTATCGCGACAGGCTTAAATGTAGTTTCTCCCAACTGGACGATTGTTTTGATGACTGCATTAAGGATGCCTTGCGTAATCTAAGCCACGACGGAATCGAAAAATACCTGTCCGGCGCTTCGCTGATCTGTATGATCGGGCGTGGCTTTGAACCGGTTCTGATTTATCTGGAAAAAATGCCGGATATCGCCCATCGTCTGGGTGAACCCATATTGGAAATCGTTTCCAAGTGTGTATGGGATATGTCACGCACCCCGAATGGCAAGGCCATTCCGCCGTTTATGCAGTGCCTGCCGGAAGCCTCCCGCCGATTAGGGACACTGGAGCAGATGCAGTATTTTCTCGATATTATTTTCGAGATGATGGAAAGCACGACCACTTCGGTTCATGGTATTCATAAAACGCACTCCAGCCAGGGCTTTCCTGAACTATTAAAGCAAATCCCCTACTTGCTGAACCAGTTATCACTGGAAGGTTTAAAACACTGGATCGAATACGGCGTGCGCAATTATAACAAGCACCCGGAACGCCAGAAAGATTACTTCAGTTTACAATCGGCTGACAGCAGAGCCGTGGTGCAGCGTGAACGTCATGGAACGCTGTTCATGGATAATGAGCGAAAACTCGATATGTATTTGCGCAGCATGTGGCGGGATAATTCTTATTTTATCCCTTTCTCACTGGGTTTCGATGAGATCCGAAAACCTGTCCCTTATTATGATCATCTGGGTATTCGCGTGCCCGATGTTTATGATGACATAAACGGTGTATCCGGACTCGATCGTTACCGGGTAACTATCGCCCACATCGCCGCGCATCGTAAATGGACTACGGCCATCATCGCTGACAATTTCAGCCCGTTCCAACGGCTTGCCATCGAGCACCTCGAAGACTCGCGTGTAGAATACTTAATGCTCAAGGAATATCCGGGGTTACGTAAATACTTACAGGCTCTGCACCCCACACCCGTTGAAGGTGACTGTCATCCGGAGAAAGAATCCTGTATACGTCACCGCCTGGCGATGTTATCACGCGCAATTCTGGATGAAAATCATGGTTATAAAAATGAGTTTATTCTGGATTTTGTGGCGCAATTTTATACGGCAGTAGAAGCCGATGGCGCCAGCACTAAAGTTATGGCCGATATTGCGGTTTCATTTATTGCACGTACCCGTCTGCAAAGTGATCAATCTCCCCATATCCGCTTTGAAAATACCGAGGTGGATTACCGCGATGATAATCGCCATATGTGGGTATTTATCGAAGAAGGCGACGAAGAGGAAGCCTTTGATGACAACCGGGATGTTGAACCAGAAGAACTGGAAGTCGACAAATTGCCACCCCGCCATTATCCGGAATGGGACTATAACACTAAAACATTCAAACCCGACTGGGTGAGTTTATACGAGTCGATTCATCCATCCGCCAATGCTAAAGATATTGATGTCATCCTGAACAAACATAAAGCACTGGCGAAACGCTTAAAACAAATCCTGGATATGCTCAAGCCACAACAATATGTACGTGTGCGTTATCAGGAAGAAGGGAGTGAGCTGGATCTGGATGTCGCCATTCGTTCTCTGATTGATTACAAGTGCGGAGTGCAGCCTGATCCGCGCATTAACATGAGCCACCGGCATGATGGCCGCGATATTGCCGTGATGTTGCTGCTGGATTTATCCGCTTCACTCAATGATATTCCGACTGGCTCCGATCAAAGCATTTTACAACTCAGTCAGGAGGCGGTTTCCTTATTGGCCTGGACTATCGAACAACTGGATGATAAATACGCCATAGCGGGTTTTCATTCCGATACCCGGCATAATGTCCGCTATTATCATATTAAAGGTTACAACGAGCATTTTGATGACGCCGTGAAAGCGCGGCTCGCCGCTATGGATGCAGGCTTTTCTACCCGCATGGGCGCCGCTATTCGTCATGCCGCGCATTATCTGGAAGCGCAAAAAGCCGACAAAAAATTATTACTGATACTCACCGATGGTGAACCTTCTGATATTGATGTCGATGATGAACAGTATTTAATCAGCGACGCCAAAAAAGCGGTAGATGAAATATCATCCAAAGGTATGTTCGGCTATTGCATCAGTCTGGACAAAAAAGCGGATGACTATATCCAGGATATCTTTGGTCCCGGTGGTTATACCGTTATTGATAATATCGAAAAACTGCCCGAGAAATTACCCCTGTTATTTACGGCTTTGACATCCTGATATCGCTCAGGGATACTCTTATCCGCGCCAGCCTCTATTATTCCCATTCACCAGGGCGCCGATAGTCAGCCCCTGTACCAGGATTGAAAACACCACAACCGAATAGGTAATGGCCAGAATCACATCCCGTTCCACGCCCAGCGGCAATGACAGCGCCAACGCTACTGAAATACCGCCACGTAACCCGGACCAGGTCAGGATCTCCAGCACATGGGGGCTGAGGCTGTGGAAACGACGCAGAAGAATCACCGGTAACCCCACGCTGACATAGCGTGCCGCCAGCACGATGGGAATGATCACCAGCGCAGCCAGCAGGTATTCACCCCTGAAATTCAGCACCAGGATTTCCATGCCGATCAGCACAAACAGCACTGCATTCAAAACTTCATCCACCAGTTCCCAGAACATGTCCAGGTGCTTGCGGGTCTTTTCAGACATAGCCAGGCTGCGGCCATGATTGCCAATGATCAAGCCAGCGACAACCATCGCAATCGGTCCGGAAATGTGTAAGGCATTCGCCAGGGCATAGCCCCCCATGACCAGCGCCAGGGTCAGCAGCACCTCGACCTGATAATTATCAACCTGGCGCAGCATTCTGAAAAGCAGATAGCCCGACAGCAACCCGAAGAGCAACCCGCCTCCCGCCTCCTGCAATAACAATAAACTGATCGACTGTGCAGTCGCCTCACTTTTGCCGGTCGCAATACCCAGCAATACCAGAAAAATTACCACCCCCACGCCATCATTGAACAGGGACTCCCCCGCGATTTTAGTTTTTAAGCTTTGACTGACTCCAGCGCCTTTCAGTATCCCCATGACCGCAATCGGATCAGTGGGTGAAATCAGAGCCCCGAATACGAGGCAATAGATAAAGGAAATATCCAGCCCCAACCCATTGAGCACGACCCAGCTCATGCAGCCGACAAGAAAAGTGGACACCAGAATGCCCACGGTGGCCATAAACAGGATCAACCATTTCTGCTTGAGCAGATCATTCAGGCTCACATGCAAAGCCCCGGCAAAGAGCAGAAAGCTGAGCATCCCCTGCATCAGCGCTTTATAAAAATCGATGCTGCGCAGCATTTTTTCCGCATGTGCGCCCAGGTGGGTCAGTCCCAGGAAGTCAGCCGCCAGCAGGCCCAGAGAAATACTCAGGGCGATAAGCATGATGCCAATGGTGGTCGGAATTTTCAGATAACGATAATTGAGGTAGCTGAACAGGGCAGCCAGTGAAATCAGAACAGCCGTGGTATTCAGAAAATCCATATTTAATCTCTGGGGGTTAAATTCCCCGCTGCTTGCGGCGAAATATACTGTACAGCATGGGTAACTATTCAGCCCAGTAGGGTGGGCACTTAGACCGTGCCCACCCTACGTTATTAGATCATATTGGAAATTATGCTGAATAGTTACCAGCATGGATTGTTTACTGGTTCCCACGCTCCGGCGTGGGAACGAGAATTTCGTGTCGCATAATCAGTCACCCCATTAGTATGTACCTGCGGCACAGAATACAATAATGAATGCTTTTGCCTTTATTGGCGTATATTCGTGTTCATTTGTGGACGGATAAGCTTTTGACTTTTAAAATATTCGTGGGGACACCACAGAACGTACCTGTGCTACATCATAAAATAGCATAGCCCAGATTAGATTAGCTGCCCAACGCCCTGCGCATGAATGCATGTTTTATCGGTCTCACTCGGTCCGTCATATTCAGACCCGTATTACGCAGCCAACGTATGGCCTGCGAGCGACTACTGAATAGCAGCTTGAAGGCATCCATGCTACACAGCATGGCGCGATTATCCGCCCGCCGCCAGCGCTCATAGCGGCGCAGGACGCTATAGCAACCGGGATCATGGTGTTTGTGATGCGCATCCAGGAGCACCTCGGCCAGAGATGCGGCATCCGCCATGCCCAGATTCACACCCTGGCCGGCTAACGGGTGCATCATATAAGCGGCATCGCCCGCCAGCGCCAGGCGCGGCTGATTCTGTCATTTTGTTAACCGGCGTCTTCGAGTGACGGGCTTCGTTTTTGCTTTTACTCGCCGCGGACTTTTAGTCCCGGCCATCAGCGCTTCAATCTCATCAACAGTCTTGACCACATCCGCCGAAAGAATCTCATGGCCCTCCCGGGTGACCAGCACGTCATCTTCGATGCGAATACCGATGTTCCACCATTTTTTCGCCACGCCCTTGCTCTCAGCAGGAATATACAGGCCGGGTTCCACCGTCAGGGTCATGCCCGGCTCCAGCACGCGCCACTGAGTATCAATTTTATAATCGCCCACATCATGAACATCCATACCCAGCCAGTGGCCGGTGCGATGCATGTAAAAACGTCGATAGGCCTGTTTCTTTAACAATGTTTTCAGGTTGCCTTTCAACAGCCCCAGTTCGATCAGGCCCTCGGTTAACACACTGACGGCCGCTTCATGGGGATCATTCCAGTGATTGCCCGGCTGCACCTGTTCAATCGCCGCGTATTGCGCCGCCAGGACCAGTTCATACAAGGCCTTCTGCGCCCGGCTAAAGTGGCCGTTAACCGGAAAGGTGCGGGAAATATCTGCCGCATAACAGTCGATCTCCGCACCTGCGTCGATCAACACCAGATCGCCATCCTTCATTTTTGCAGTGTTTTCCACATAATGCAGAATACAGCCGTTGGCGCCGCTGCCCACTATGCTGGCATAGGCCGGAGAACGTGCGCCGTGATACATAAAGGTATGCAGCAATTCGGCTTCCAGCTGGTATTCCATCATTCCTGGCTTGCAATGCTGCATAGCCCGGCGATGGGCTTCGGCCGAAATTTTTGCTGCCTTGCGCATCGCCTGAATTTCAAAACTGCTTTTGTACAGGCGCATATCATGCATGAGATGATCCAGCGAAACGAATTCGCCCGGTGTGTGAATGCCAGCGCGACTCTGCTTGCGCAGACGATTAACCCAGCCAATCAGGCGCTGATCAAACCCCGGGTGCGCGCCCATGGTGTAGAACACGCGCGCCTTGTTTTCCAGTAGACCCGGCAGGATGTCATCAATGTCGTCAATCGGAAAACAGTCATCGGCATGATAGAGCGCGCGTGCGCCTTCCTGGCCGGCACGCAGACCGTTCCAGGTTTCCATTTTCGGATCATTCTCGCGGCAGAACAGGATGTACTCACCATGTCCCCGCCCCGGAATCAGCACCGCAACGGATTCCGGTTCCGGAAAACCGGTCAGATAGAAAAAATCACTATCGGGGCGGTAAGAATACTCCGCATCCCGGTTACGGATATATACCGGCGCGGTCGGCAGAATCGCCACCGAATGTTCATCCATCATGCCCATTAGGCGGCGACGTCGTCGTTTGAATTCCTGGGCGCTCATTTAAACTATTATACTCACTCTATTCAGAAGCGCTAACAGTGCTGCCGGGATCCATGTAAACAGGTGCTCCGAATTCCTGTCCACTATACAGATCACGTCAATATACAAATCACGTTCGTGGTGGCCCTTCGGCTTCGCTCAGGAGAGCCTTGTCGAACCATGAACATAAAGCCTGAAATACCAATATTTAAGGCTATTCCCCCTTCGACAGGCTCAGGGCGAACGGTTTTGCTGGACAGGAATTCGGAACGCTTATTTACCACGGTTATAAGGCAGCGCTTTGCCGGGGCAACTTCAATCCCTGTTGCAGGCGTTAGTGCCGGGCTTTCGAATTTGCCGTCTCTTTCAGACTGCGGATTTCTTCATGAAATAGCAGCACGCCCATACGCACATATTCGTGCAATTCCGACCAGCTTTGCTCATCCTGGATGTCATCCGTCTCGAAATCACCGGCATGGGTGAACGCCAACAGATCCTGAACAAACTCCGGCAATTCGCCCGGTAATTTAGCCGTATCAACAACCCCTCCCAGAGACATTCCCATGAGAAAACCCTGACACCAGTGAGAAAATGCGTCAATCCGCTCGGGCAGGCCAGAATCATCGTCCGGCAACAGGAGCTGAAACACAAAATCGGGACTTTTCATCTGTTCCAACACCCAGGTATAAACAGATTGCAGAATATCCACAGCTTCCTGCGCCAGCAGATCCCCCGATTCCACCTCGGGCGCACAGTGCGCCAGCCAGCGGCTTTGCGCATTGTCATCCTGCACCGCCAGCAGTCCGCATAACACGCCATGACATTCGGCACTGTCCATATTCGCATGCAGGCGCATCAGCGCATCATTTATTTGCTCATAATTCATTTCTGTTCCCGTCAGTATTTGCAGTTTTGTCTATTGTACCGTTGACCCTGCCAGTCTGCCGCTCTATATTGATCATAAATTATGAGCAAACATGCAAAAAACAGGTAGTCGCATCGATGGATGATTTAGATCTGAAAAAATTAGAAACGCGAGTTGATGATCTCATCAAGGCTGTTGACAGATTACGTTCAGAGAACAAAACACTGCGTGAAAGCCAGACTCACCTGTTGACTGAACGTAATCAGTTGCTGGAAAAAACTGAAACCGCCCGTACCCGGGTCGAATCAATGATTAACCGTCTAAAGGCAATGGAAAATGAAGACTAATACCGCTTCCAAGGCAGTCACTGTCCACATCATGGATAAGGAATATCTGGTTTCCTGTAGCGATGGAGAACGGCAGGATCTCATGCGTTCTGTTGATTATCTTGATAAAAAAATGCGTGAAGTTCGCGAAAAAGGGAAAATTATCGGCCCTGATCGCATTGCTGTGATTGCCGCGCTCAATATCTCTCATGAGCTACTGACGCAGGATGGCAATAAGGAGATAATGGACAACGGTATCAGCCAGCGCCTGAAGAATCTTCAAGTAAAAATTGAAAATACGCTGTTTGAAAGCCAGCAGCTGGAATTTTAGCACCCATTTTGACGCTTTGGGTGGCTACTGCAATATTCGTTTGCTGATTGGGGTATTCTTGAACCGTAAATAAAACCCCTGGGAGCAATTTCTCGATATTGTGTGCATGTCCGCTTGACGGAAAGCCTGATGTATCAGATACGCTCCCACTTGAGCTTCTGGTTCGAGACGAAAATCACGACGGTATAGGTGGTAGCCACCCTCCTTTAAAAGCACATGGAAATCTATTCAGACGCCTGTTCCACACTAAGAAAGCAGATGCGAAAGCAACGGCGCAGCCTTTCAGACTCTGAACGCCAGATCAGCGCAAGAAAACTCTCCCGCCTCATCACCGCCTCCCGTATTTTTCAGAAAAGCCGGAATATCGCTTTTTATCTGACAAATGATGGCGAAATTGATCTCCTGTTCCTCATCAAACAGGCCTGGAAACAAAAAAAACGCTGTTATCTCCCGGTACTTGGCCTGGGTCACAGCCGCAGCCTCTGGTTTTTGCCCTATACACCCGCCACAAAGCTGTATCGAAACAACTTCGGAATCAACGAACCCATACATAAACGTCATACCCGCCAGTTTAAGGTGCAGTCTCTTGATCTTGTGTTGATGCCCCTGGTTGCCTTTGATGAACAGGGTAATCGTCTGGGTATGGGGGGCGGATTCTATGATCGCACCCTCGCCTTCCTGCATCATCGTCGCCAATGGCGCAAACCTCACCTTATCGGAACCGCATTCAGCTTTCAGCAAGTAAAAAAACTGGACACCCATACCTGGGATGTACCTCTGGAAGGTATTGCCACCGACGAAGAGTTCCGAATCTTTTTCCGCCACTGATTAATTTCATTCTTATCTAAAAAAAGACACAGAACGTTATGCCCCAAGGTGAATAGCGCTTAGTTAACGTCTTTTCCGTCACCCCGGCATGCCTTTAGCCGGGATCCAGAAGGCTAAACGGCTGGATTCCAACTCATCTGTGCCCGGAGGGTGGAAAAAATGCCAGAATGACGAGGGTTTAGTTTATTATTTTCTTAACCAGGCGCTATTCATATCATATCTAAGGTCGCAGATAGCAAAAAATATTGTAACTATTCAGATGATGGGTTTCCCCTCTGGAGTAACCTGTTTTACTGAATAGTTACAAAATATTTTATATCTCGATGAAATGCGCCGTTACAGCAAGATTTTTATAAACGATCTGCCCAAATATGGAATGTTTATCCCGAATAGTGAAAAATATTCCGACAAAATGATCCTCTCATCTAAAAATAGTCATCATAGAGCCTGAAAAGCTAAAGAATCCTCCATCTCATTCGCCGGCAATAAATATATTCCCCACAGCAGGTAGTGAGGTCACTCAACCCATAGCGATTAAATTTCCGTGATACAGAGAAAAACAGCGGCGCAAACATTTCTTGCTGCGAAACCATCTTTCACTCTATTTTTTAATAGCTGTTGCAGTAACATTTTTTATCCCTCGTAAACAAAAAAGTACAAAAAAACATATCATACACACTTCAATCATCAATATTCATACATAACAACAAGTAACAGCTCTAATTTAATAAACATTACTAGCATTTTACTATAACTTAGCTATACTCCCCCATAATCTCAAGTGTATAAACCGGAGGGTTGCGTATGGCCATTAAAAAGAAAGGAAAGAAGAAGGTAGCGAAGAAAAAAGTCGCTAAGAAAAAGGTAATCAGGAAAAAGGTAGCTAAAAAGAAAGT
>CAZQVV010000043.1:12142-16469 GCA_964596835.1 uncultured Thiohalophilus sp.
AAAGTCGCCAAGAAAAGGGCAAAAAAGAAGGCTGTCAGACGTAAATAGTCGGCATCTACCCGCAAATAAAAAGGGCCTGTTACATACAGGCCCTTTTTTGTTGTCGGCATTTTATAGCTGCTTATTTTCAGCTTAGAAATAACGCATAAGCTGGATTACCGCTTTCATCCCAATAACGGTAGTTCAATTCCTGCAAAAACTGCTGCAACTGTTCATTCTCCTCTGGCGGCACCTGCATGCCTACCAGCACCCGGCCATAGGCAGCCCCATGATTACGATAATGGAACAGGCTGATATTCCAATGCTGCCCCATTCTGTTCAAAAAACGTAGCAACGCACCTGGGCGCTCAGGAAATTCAAACCGGTAGAGACATTCGTGCTCAACACCCTCCACACGCCCCCCAACCATATAACGAATATGCATTTTCGCCATTTCATTGTCCGTCATATCCAGACAGGGGTAACCTTTTGCCTCCAATCGTTCAAACAGGCCGGTTTTATCTTCCTCTCCACCCGGCATTTGCAGCCCGACAAAAACATGTGCTTTTTCAGGATCTGAATAGCGATAATTAAATTCGGTAACGCCCTTGAGACCAATAACCTCACAGAAACGGCGAAAACTGCCTGCTTCTTCTGCAATAGTTGCGGCAAACAGCGCTTCCCGTCGTTCACCCAGTTCGGCGCGTTCGGCGACATGACGCAGGCGATCAAAGTTCATGTTAGCGCCACTATCAATCGCAACCAGCACTTTGTTTTTTATATTTTTCCGTTCAACATATTTTTTCATACCCGCCACGGCCAGCGCACCGGCGGGCTCGGTAATCGAGCGAGTATCGTCAAAAATATCCTTGATAGCCGCACAAATCTCGTCGCTACTAACCAGAAGGACTTCATCAACATACTGTTGCGCTAGACGAAAGGGTTCTTCACCCACCTGGCGCACCGCCACACCATCAGCAAAAATGCCTACCTGTTCCAGGATAACCCGCTCACCCTGTGCCAGCGCTTCATACATGCACGGCGCATCATCCGGCTCTACGCCAATCACCTGTGTTTCGGGTGAGTAAGCTTTAAACCAGGTTGCAATTCCCGAAATCAGGCCACCGCCTCCTACGGGCACAAAGATCATATCAATAGTCCGTTTTTGTTCAAGCAACTCTTTGGCAATGGTGCCTTGTCCGGCGATAACCAGTGGATCATCATAGGGATGAATAAAGGTCAGATCGCGTTCTGCCGCAATAATGTTGGCCTGTTCATAAGCATCATCATAGGTATTGCCATGCAGAATAACTTCTGCCCCCATCTCACGCACCGAATTTACCTTGATATCCGGCGTTGTCCTGGGCATAACAATCAGAGCCTGAAGCCCAAGTTTTCGTGCCGACAGGGCAACACCCTGGGCGTGGTTGCCCGCTGAAGCGGCAATCACACCACAGGCGCGTTCATCCGGGCTAAGGCTGACAATTTTGTTATACGCACCCCGCAATTTGAAAGAAAAAACCGGCTGTTGATCTTCGCGCTTCAAAAAGACCTGGTTTTCCAGGCGCTTACTCAATTGCAGGGCCGCATCCAGGGGGGTCTTCTTGGCGACCTCATAAACCGGGGCCGCAAGAATCATGGCGGGATAATCGTAATTCATTAAAATTTTTACTCCGGAAATCACTCTCCAACCGCGCAAGGCTGGATACCTGAGGCTAGACACTAATATAATGGGCTACCGTCACTACTCAGCGCAATTGCTCAGAGCTATTGGATGTAGGTTGCTCATTCCTCTATGGGCAGCGACTAGAGCCGCATCGCCCAGGAAACTGAATAGTTACGGTTTACTTAGAATAAGCAACAATAGCACGCACGCGCACCGTTTTAGAAAAGAATTTTTTACGCAGGAGATAAAATATGACCCAGGATGAACTCAAACAGGAAGTGGCCAAAGCCGCTGTTGAATATGTCAAAGCGGGAACCATTATCGGCGTTGGAACAGGCTCCACCGCTAATTTCTTTATCGATGAGCTGGCTAAAATCAAAGGCAAAATCGAGGGTGCGGTGGCCAGCTCGGTGGCTACTGCTGATCGCCTCAAAGACCACGGCATCCCGGTCTATAATTTAAATAATGTCAACGGCCTGTCTGTCTATGTCGACGGTGCGGATGAATCCAATAAATACCTGCATCTCATCAAGGGGGGCGGCGGCGCGCTAACCCGGGAAAAAATTGTCGCCGCCGCCAGTGAAAAATTTATCTGTATCGCCGATGGCTCAAAATTAGTGGACGTGCTGGGCGCTTTTCCCCTGCCCGTTGAAGTCATCCCCATGGCGCGCAGCATGGTCGCACGCGAGTTGGTCAAGCTCGGCGGTCAGCCGGTATTGCGTGAAAATTTCACTACCGATAACGGTAATGTCATTCTGGATGTCCATAATATGGACATTATGGAACCGGGAAAACTGGAGCAGAGCTTGAATAACATTCCCGGCATTGTCACCAATGGCCTGTTCGCCCTGCGCCCCGCCGATGTGCTGTTACTGGGAACCGAAGACGGCGTAAAAACGCTGACGTAAATACGTAGTGATTTAATCTTGCGCGTGGGCGACCGAAAGACGTGTCTGTGATGCACAAAAATGTGCCCACCCTACCTGGACTATTCGGGCCAGTTATCAGAATATATTTCAAATGGGAGGTATTAAAATAAAGCTAAAAAAAATCCCTTCCCTGGGCAAATGTCAGTGCCCCTGTTAGGGGGTACCTCCTCCGGTTTTCAGCTCTTGAGTGTGAGTATTAATTAAGACGTGACTACTACCAGGTTTATTCCCAAAAAAAGAAAATATTTTCACAAATTCTTAAGCTATTGTTATTTATGGCTAAAATATAGTGATGAAAAGCTAATGGAATAAACTCTTATGTCGGAACGTCAATTACCAGGGTTGCGCCTGTATGTTTAGCTGGTACCATCAAGGTAGTCCTGAATAAATGAAATAATATTATGAATCCATTAAACCTGTTCAGCCGGGATCACAAACTCCGGCAACGTCTCGAGGCCATGCGGCCACGCCTCTACCGTCTGGCCTATTCCTGGACCATGAATCCAGCGTTGGCCGATGATCTCACCCAGGACACCCTCGCCAAGGCCCTGAAAAAGGTTGGCCAACTTAAAAACCCGGATGCGCTGGAAGGCTGGCTATTCGGCATTCTTAGAAATTGCTGGCGTGATTACTACCGCAGCCATCGTGACATGGATGAACTGGATCCTGAACAGCTAACTGATGAATTCACCCCCGAACATCACCATGAACAACAGCATATTGTCACCAAAGTCCGAAGTGCTGTCGCACAACTGGCTGAGGGTCAGCGCGAAGTTCTAACGCTGGTGGATCTGGAAGGTTTCAGTTATGCCGAAGTTGCACAAAGTCTGGATATCCCTATGGGCACGGTAATGTCACGACTATGCCGGGCCAGGAAGGCGCTGGCTGAAAAGCTGCTGGCGCTGGATACCCCGAAACAAATAAAAAAAGAACCTGTGAAAAAAGCGTCCCATATCAGGAGAATCATATGAAATCCCCGTATTCCGATGAATTTCTGAATGCCTACATTGATAGCGAACTGGTAACGGATGAACGCAGTCAGCTGCTGGATGACATGCGCCAGGATCCAGAACTGGCCACCCGCCTGTGCAAGCTGCAAAAAGTAAAAGATATGGTGCAACTGGCCTATCATACAATGGGAACCACAAAACCTGAACCGACTGGCAGACAGCGTCTACAGTGTTACGCCCTGCGCGCCCTTGCGGCTTCCCTGTCATTGGGAATAGGACTGGTCATTGGCAATTATACCGTTCCAAATGAAGCCCACGCCCCTACGCTAATGGACATGGCGCAAACCGCCCAATTCAATGCCCCCTCCCCCCATAAAAAGGTATGGAAGCTGATAGTACATATGAATTCAAATGATCCCGCGCGATTTCGTACCGTACTGGACCAAACGGAACATCTTCTGAAAACCTCGGCAGGCTCCACTCGCAAGGTACAGATTGAGATACTGATTAACGGCCAGGGAGTCAGAATGCTGCAAGACAAGGACACACCTTATGCCCAAAAAATACTGGCCATGGAATCCCGTTACAAGAATATCCGGTTTCTTGCCTGTCAGATTGCATTAGATCGGCATAAAGATCGGGATGGGTTCGACCTTGAACTACTACCGGGCGTCAAGGTTGTTTCCTCGGCTGTGACCGAGGCCAAAACCCGTCAGCGTGAAGGCTGGACCTATTTGCAGATTTGAAGATTATCATCTGAGTTCGGGGTTCTATTTTCTGGTTCCCACGCTCTGCGTGGGAAC
>CAZQVV010000043.1:16569-20559 GCA_964596835.1 uncultured Thiohalophilus sp.
CGAGAAAATAGTACAATTGATTCTACAACAATACCCGCTCTATTCCTCCCGACTGAACCGAGCTAATAAATTTCTCCTGCCAGTCCACTCCCAGTAATTTGTTCGCCATTTCCAGCACGATATAGGTCGTCTCAAGCCCGGTATCGTCTTCATAACGTGATAACCCCTGCATGCAGGCAGGGCAGACCGTCAGCATTTTCACTTCTTTATTGTTAGTCCGTTTTTTTCCAGTAAGCTGTTCGATGCCCTTTTCCAGCTCTTCCTGTTTACGGAAACGTACCTGAGCGGCAATATCCGGGCGGGCCACCGCAAACGTGCCGGCCTCCGCACAGCAACGCTCTGACAATATCACCTCCCCGTCCATCAGCTCATTGGCCACTTTCAGCGGATTGTAGTGCTTGATGGGCGTATGACAGGGATCGTGGTAGAGGTATTTCATGCCCGATTCGGCTTCCAGCGTCACGCCCTTTTCCATCAAGTACTCATGTATATCCAGTAAGCGGCAGCCGGGAAAAATACGCTCGAACTGATATTCCAGTAACTGATCCATGCAGGTACCGCAGGACACTACAACGGTCTTGATATCCATGTAATTCAGCGTGTTGGCCAAACGATGAAACAGAACCTGATTAGCAACGGAAATCTGTTTCCCCTTTTCGGTATCGCCCCCGGCTGTCTGCGGATAACCACAGCACAGATAACCGGGGGGTAATACGGTCTGCGCACCTGTCTCATACAGCATAGCCAGGGTCGCCAGTCCGACCTGGCTGTACAGGCGTTCCGAACCACAGCCGGGAAAGTAGAATACCGCCTCGGAATGGTCGCCCGATTTTTCCGGATCACGCAAAATAGGCACGATCTTGTTATCTTCTATACCCAGCAAGGCGCGTAGGGTGCGCGCAGGAATGTTTGCCGGCATGGGCGTGCTGATGAACTGCACCACCTGTTCCCGCACCTTCGGTTTGCCCGTCGTAGCCGCAGGGATCTTCTTTCGAAGTAGTTTCAGCTTGCGCCCGAGACCATAAACCATACGCTGTCCACGATAGCCCCATTCAATCATCAACTTGCGCATAAGCCGAATCGTCATCGGATCGGACACATTCAGGAATAGCATGGACACCCAGGTGCCGGGATTAAAACGCTTGCGTCCGTGAAAACGCAAAATGTTGCGCATAGTGATAGAGACCTCCCCAAAGTCAATGTCAACCGGACAGGGGCTAAGACACTTGTGGCAAATCGTGCAGTGGTCGGCCAGGTCATTCATTTCCTTGAAGTGGCGCAAAGAAATGCCACGCCGGGTTTGTTCCTCATACAAAAAGGCTTCGATGATAAGACCCGTGGCCAGAATTTTGTTTCGCGGCGAATAGAGCAGGTTGGCGCGGGGGACATGGGTACTGCATACAGGTTTGCACTTACCGCAACGCAGGCAGTCTTTCACCATATGGTTCAGGCGACCCAGCGCACTGGCTTCCAGGATCAGCGCTTCCTGTTCCACCAGTCGCAATGATGGGGTATAGGCATCATCCAGCCCGGAACCCGGCAGCAATTTACCGGGATTAAAAAACTGCTCCGGATCCACCTTGTTCTTGTAACGGGCAAAGGCGTCTATCGTTTCCCGATCCAGAAAACGCATCTTGGTGAGGCCAATACCATGTTCGCCCGAAATCACGCCGCCCAGTTCTTCGGCCAGCTTCATGATGCGTTCGACAATCCTGTCGGCCTCCTGCATCATCACATAGTCATGGGAGTTCACCGGAATATTGGTATGCACATTACCATCACCCGCATGCATATGCGTGGCCACAAACAGGCGGCTGGAACGCACCTCGGCGTGAATAACATCCAGACGCTGACGCAGAGCATTCATTTCCTGACCGGCAAAAATATTCTTCAACGGACGTTCAATGCTTTTACGAAAGGATATTCGCAGAGCACGGCGCTGTAGTAAGTTAAAAAACGTATCTGCTGGATCCGGCGCCGTTTGCAGCTCATCCTGCCACAATGGTGGCTGCTCCAGAGCGGCGGTATCCAGCGACGCCATGATCAATTGCCAACGCGAACGGACACTCTCCAGCAGGGATCTTGCCGCTTCCAGTTTAGCACTGAAAATGGCGCGACGTTCATCACTGTCTTCTTCAACCAGTGATTCACCTGCCATCAGGGCATATTGCTCGGGCATGTCGGATGAAAAATAGCCTAACAGCTTCTCAATGATTTCCAGCTTGTTGCGGGTGGAGAACTCAATGTTGATACGCTCAATGCCATTATTGTAATCTGTTAAGCGCGCCAGCGGGATCACCACGTCTTCATTAATCTTGAAAGCATTGGTATGCGCGGCAATGGCGGCCGTGCGCGCTCGATCCAGCCAGAAATGTTTACGCGCATCATAGCTAACGGCAATAAATCCTTCTGCGCCCCGCACGGCCGACAGACGCACGACTTCCGATGCCGCCTGCGCCACTCTGTCCTCATCCTCACCCGCCACATCGATCAACAGAACCATTTTAGGCAGGTCACGACGCGGCGCCTTGGGTGTATAATTTACCGCGCGGACATAACGCTCATCCAGATGCTCCATGCCCGCCAGTTGCACATCCTCCAGGCCGTCAAGATAATCCTTGCTCTCGACAATAGCCGGCACGGCACGTCCCAGATCGCTGGAATAAAATTCAAGACAGACCGTACGAATATGGCGTGGCATGCGATGCAGTATGAATACCGCAGAAGTAATAATGCCGTCACAGCCCTCTTTCTGGATCCCCGGCAGGCCTCCCAGAAACTTGTTGGTGACATCCTTGCCCAGACCTTGCTTGCGTAATTCATCTCCAGGAATTTTCAGAATCTCGGCTTCGCCGTCGACCGCAAGCCCATCGGCCTGATAATGCTGAATCCGAAACAAGACTTGCTCCTGCAGATGGATCTTGCCCAGATTATGCTCCAATCGTTCGACTTCCAGCCAGCGCCCGTCCGGCATCACCATGCGCCAGGAAAGCAGATTATCCAGGGTCGTGCCCCACAACACCGCTTTCTTGCCGCCGGCATTCATGGCGATGTTGCCCCCGATGCAACAGGCATCCTGCGAAGTCGGATCCACCGCAAACATATGCCCGGCCGTTTCCGCTCGATCCGATACGCGTCGAGTCACCACGCCGGCTTCGGCGCGAATCACCGCCACCGAACGGGTTTCGCCATTGGCCAGCGATAGTTGGCGTTGCTCTACTGCGGACAGAGCTTCCAGTTTCTCGGTGTTGATTACGGCAGTGTTGGGCGTGAGCGGCACCGCGCCGCCGGTATAACCGGTGCCCCCGCCTCGCGGGATCATCGGTATGCCCAGCTTCAAACAGGCATTGACGATTTTTTGCACCTCGGCTTCCGTATCCGGATTAATCACCACCAGGGGATATTCCACACGCCAGTCTGACGCATCGGTAACATGACTGACGCGGGCCAGGCCATCAAAACAGATATTATCAACGTGCGTGATTTTTCTCAGACCTTTGAGCGCCTTGTTGCGCAGGCGCTGCTGTTGCAAAAACCAGGCTTCAAATTTATTGATCGCCCCGCGAGTGCGACCGCTGAGCTTTAAGGCCAGCTCATTGTTATTGGCGCGCGCCTCCACCTGCGCCAACCGATGGCGAAGTGCGTCAATCAACGCGGCGCGGCGTTTGCGGTTGCTAAGCAAATCATCCTGAATAAACGGGTTGCGCGTCACCACCCACATATCCCCCAGGATCTCAAACAACATGCGCGCCGAACGTCCGGTCACCCTCTCGTCACGCAAGGTATTGAGAATTTCCCACATTTCCACACCCAAAAAACGGATGACGATTTCACGATCAGAAAACGAGGTGTAGTTGTAGGGGATTTCGCGAATTCGGCTGGTCATGGAAACAAAGGAGCGCATTATAAAGAACGAAGAACAAGATACAAGATCAGGGATAAAAGGTACAAGGGAACTTTACATTAAATCTACCGTTCACCGTTCGTCTT
>CAZQVV010000044.1:0-16459 GCA_964596835.1 uncultured Thiohalophilus sp.
AAGCGAAACCCATCATTCTACGGAGTGAGTAGTTACAATAAAACAATATTTAAAAAGAGGCACACAATGTCATTAGCGTTTGTTTTTCCCGGTCAGGGTTCCCAGTCGGTGGGTATGCTCAAAGAGCTGGCCGAACAGTACCCTGAAGTGGAAGCGTCGTTTAAAGAAGCGTCTGAGACGCTGGGTTACGATCTCTGGGATAGTGTCCAGAACGGTCCGGCGGAGAAGCTGAATCAGACTGATGTAACCCAACCGGCCATGCTTGGCGCGGGGGTGGCGGTATGGCGTATCTGGCGGGCAAAGGGCGGTGCGAAGCCCGTCATGATGGCGGGCCACAGCCTGGGGGAATACACGGCGCTGGTTTGCGCCGGGGCGCTGGATTTTACCGATGCCGTAAAGCTGGTGGCCGAGCGTGGCCGCCTGATGCAGGAAGCGGTGCCGGCCGGTGAAGGAGCGATGGCGGCCCTATTGGGACTGGAAGACGATATCGTGCGTCAGGTTTGTGACGAGGCCGCCGCAGGTGAGGTGCTCTCAGCGGTCAATTTTAATTCGCCGGGACAGGTGGTTGTGGCTGGGCAGAAAACTGCCGTGGAACGTGCGCTGAAGGTGGCGAAAGACAAGGGTGCCAAACGGGCACTGATGTTACCGGTCAGCGTGCCGTCTCATTGTGCGTTGATGAAACCGGCGGCAGAGAAACTGGCGCTGATCCTGGCGCGGGTGGAAATGCGTGAACCGGTGATTCCGGTGATTAATAATGTGGATGCGCAGGCGGAGACCGGTGCCGAGGGTATTCGAGCCGCGCTGGTTAAGCAGTTGCACAACCCGGTGCGCTGGGTGGAAACTATTCGCAAAATGGCTGATGACGGCGTTGATCGCTTGATTGAATGCGGCCCCGGCAAGGTGCTGGTGGGATTGAATAAGCGCATTGAGCGTGGTATGACGGCACAGGCCGTTTATGATCCGGATACCCTTAGTCGTGTGCTGCAAGATTCAGAATTGATGGGGAGAGAAGAACATGACGCTTGAAAACGAAATTGCATTTGTTTCCGGTGCCAGTCGCGGTATCGGCAAGGAAATAGCTCTGGAACTGGGCCGGAATGGAGCGGTTGTCGTTGGCACCGCAACATCAGAAAAGGGGGCAGAAAGCATCTCTGGCTATATGAAAGAAAATGGCATAAAGGGGGTGGGGTTGGTTATGAATGTGACTGATCAGAGCAGTATCGATGCCGCGCTCAAGCAGGCGGCAGATGATTTTGGCGCGCCCTCGATCCTGATCAACAATGCCGGTATCACTCGGGATAACCTGCTCATGCGCATGAAGGATGAAGAATGGCAGGCCATTATGGAGACCAATCTCACGTCTATTTTCCGGTTAAGCAAGTCGGTCTTGCGGGCCATGATGAAAGCGCGCCGGGGTCGTATTATCAGTATTGCATCGGTGGTGGGAGTGACGGGTAATGCCGGGCAATCCAATTATGCTGCCGCCAAGGCGGGGGTGATTGGCTTTTCCAAATCCCTCGCGCGTGAAGTCGGTTCTCGTGGCATTACTGTTAACGTGGTGGCGCCGGGTTTTATTGATACCGACATGACCCGCGGTCTGCCAGAAGCGCAGCGTGACGCGCTGAAAGCCCAGATCCCTCTGGGCCGTCTCGGCGATCCAGACGACATCGCCAAAGCCGTGGCCTTCCTGGCCTCGCCGGGAGCGGCCTATATCAGCGGTGAGACCCTTCATGTGAATGGCGGTATGTATATGGCCTGAGTCCGTAGGCGGGGAATAGCCAGTATATTGGTTAATAAATAGGCAGTTTTAGGGGTTAATCGCTTGCAGATTGTGGAAACCGGGTGAGGTTTTCAATACAATAGGCCACCGCAGAGTTCTGGTGATATGAACTTTTTTAAATAACAGAGGATAAATCGAATGAGCAGTGTTGAAGAACGCGTAGAAAAGATCGTTGTTGAGCAATTGGGCGTAAAGGCCGATGAGGTCACCAAGGAAGCATCTTTTGTTGACGATCTGGGCGCAGACTCGCTGGATACCGTAGAGCTGGTAATGGCTCTTGAAGAAGAATTTGAAACTGAAATTCCGGATGAGGATGCAGAGAAAATCACGACCGTCCAGGAAGCTATCGACTACATCAATTCACATAGCTAATTTCGCGACTGTAATTCATTATCAGGCCGTGCCACAGTTGTTTGTGGTACGGCCTTGTTTATTTTAATCAATATGGATTGAAGGAAGATGGGAAAGCGTCGCGTTGTAGTGACTGGCATGGGTATGGTTTCGCCACTGGGTCTGGATGTCAAAACATCCTGGGAGAATATTCTTGCAGGCAAAAGCGGGATCAGTACGATTACTGAATTTGATGTGGCTGAGTTTTCCACCCGCTTTGGCGGTATAGTGAAAGACTTTGATGTCAATACCGTCCTCTCAGCCAAAGAAGCCCGGAAAATGGATCCCTTTATCCATTATGGTCTGGCTGCCGCAAAGGAAGCCATCGCGGATGCGAGTCTGGAAGTGACCGATGCCAATGCCGAGCGCATCGGTGTGGCCATTGGCTCTGGCATTGGCGGCCTGCCGGGCATCGAGAAAGGCCACAACGCCTATCTCAAGGGCGGCCCGCGGAGAATATCACCCTTCTTCATTCCCAGTAGTATCATCAACATGATCTCCGGCAACTTGTCTATCATGTACGGCATGAAAGGGCCGAATATTGCGCTGGTCACCGCCTGTGCGACCGCGACGCATAGTATTGGCGATGCCGCAAGGATCATCGAATACGGTGACGCGGATGTGATGGTGGCCGGGGGCGCAGAGAAAGCCACCGGTCCCATGGCGCTGGGTGGCTTTGCCGCCGCGCGCGCCCTGTCCAGCCGCAATGACGATCCACAAACCGCCAGCCGTCCCTGGGACGCTGAACGCGACGGTTTTGTTCTCAGTGATGGCGCGGGCGTGGTGGTGTTGGAAGAATACGAACATGCCAGAAAACGGGGCGCACGGGTTTATGCGGAACTGGCCGGTTATGGTATGAGTGGTGACGCCTATCATATGACCATGCCTTCCAAAGGGGGCGAAGGTGCCAAACGCTGCATGCGGATGGCCATGAAAAATGCGGGCATCAATCCTGAGGACGTGAATTACATCAACGCCCACGGCACCTCAACACTGATTGGCGATAAGGCCGAAGTCGATGCGGTTAAGGGCGCGTTTGGCGGCCACGCGTATACGCTGGCCATGAGTTCCACCAAGTCCATGACCGGTCATGCCCTGGGCGCCGCCGGTGGACTGGAGGCTATTTTCACTATTCTCTGTATTCGTGATCAGGTGGCTTCACCGACCATCAATATCTTTAACCCGGATCCGGAATGCGATCTGGATTTCGTGCCGGATACCGCACGGGAAATGAAAATTGACGTGGCCCTCTCCAACTCCTTTGGCTTCGGCGGCACCAATGGCACATTGGTATTCAGCAAACTGGGTTAACGGTTCCTGCAAATAGTTTTAGTAGGGTGGGCACGGGGTTTGTGCACCACAGGCACTTCCTTCGGTCGCCCACGCGGAATCTAGTATGTTGTAAGATCTCTCAGTTTGTTTGGGCATTGTATGGCAACTTGAACAATTTGTTGAATAAACAGGTAGGTTGGGTTGAGCGAAGCGAAGCCCAACATCGTATGCAGTTTTACTGGTTCCCACGCTCCGGCGTGGGAACCCATACCTCGATCGATGTGTTGATCCCGGTATGCATTCCCACGCCGGAGCGTGGGAACGAGAATTTCGTGTCGCATAATCAGTAACCCCATTAGTAACTGATTAAACGACCATTCGTCCTGAGCTTGTCGAAGGGGGCCTGGAGCCTAAATGGTCGTTTATACTCTGCGTATTATGCCCTTCGACAAGCTCAGGGCGAACGGAATGAATTAGAGTTTTTCCAGTTGAAAGCGCAATCTGAAATCTTTACCCAACGACGATCTGGTCTTTCTGATCTGGCCGCTATCCAGCGGTCCCATCCCGAACGTTATCCTTTTTTATTACAAAGTACGGCTAGTGGTGGTGAAGCGGCGAATGCGCGTTACGATATACTGTTTGCCTTTCCCGGCGAACGTCTGCGGCTGAACGCGGACGGCGATCTTGAAGGCCAACAGGCCGGACAACTGCACGACTTTCTGACGGCGCTGGATCGCTGGTGGCGGCAGGAATCGGTTGGTGCAGCATCAGAAGATACAAGCTTGCCGTTTCAGGGGGGCTGGTTTCTGTATCTGGCTTACGAACTGGCGGGGCAGATTGAAACGCGTCTGCGCTTGCCACCGGTACCGGCTGATCAGCCCGTGGCGGAAGCGGTGCGTATTCCCGCCGCCATAATTAATGATCACCTGCATAACGAAACCCTGCTGTTAGTCGAAGCTAATGTGGTGGTGCTGATGGAAAAACTGCGGGCCGATCTGGATAGCGTCTGCAATGGGCCGCTCAGGACACAAAAGAAAAAGACTCGGGCAATAACGATGCAACCTGATCCGGCGTCTCGCTATTTACAACAGACGCAGCGCGTCAAGCGCTACCTTTATGACGGTGATGTATTTCAGGTCAACCTGTCGCGCAAATGGCAGGCGAGCAGGCCACAGGATCTTGATACAGCGGATCCCTATCAACGTTTATGTGAGCAGAATCCGGCTCCCTTTGCCGGTCTCATGCACCTACAGGGGTTGACGGTGATCAGCTCCTCACCGGAGCGACTGGTTAGAGTGAAAGGGCGCCGGGTAGAAACCCGTCCCATTGCTGGTACCCGGCCACGCCATGCCAACCGGGCACATGATCAGGCGCTGAAATCTGAGTTGATCGCGCACCCGAAAGAACGCGCCGAACACATCATGCTGATTGATCTGGAACGCAATGATCTAGGACGAATCTGTCAGCCCGGCAGCATCCATGTGGATGAATTGATGGCGATGGAATCCTATGCCCATGTGCATCACATCGTTTCCAACGTGTGCGGGCAGTTGCGTGAAGATATCACCCCGGCACAGGTTATTCGGGCGGTTTTTCCCGGCGGGACGATCACCGGTTGTCCTAAGGAACGCTGTATGACGATCATCGCCGAACTGGAGCAGGAAGCCCGCGGCGCCTATACCGGATCCATGGGTTATCTCAATCTTAACGGTGATATGGATCTGAATATCCTGATTCGCACGATTACTGTCGATGCTGATTACCTCAGCCTGCGCGCCGGCGCCGGGCTGGTCGCCGATTCAGATGCGCAAAAAGAACTACAGGAAACGGTACACAAGGCCCGTGGTATGCTCCTGGCCATCGAGGAGCCGGTATGACTATTCTGATCAATGGTCAGAGAACAGACAGGATCAGTGTACGGGATCGCGGCTTGAACTATGGCGATGGCCTGTTTGAAACCATGGCCGTGATAAATGGTCGTTGTCCCTTCTGGAAACGGCACATGCAGCGTTTGCAGAAAGGTTGCCGGCGGCTGCAATTGCCCTTTCCGGATATCCCGCTATTGCAGGCGGAAGCGCAGACGCTTATCCAGCATGAAACGCGTGCGGTGTTGAAATTGATCCTCAGCCGGGGTGAAGGCGGGCGGGGCTATCGTTATCCCGAGGCCGCGCAGCCCACCCGCATATTTATGCGCCATCCCTGGCCGGACTACCCGGAACAGAACAGTCAACAGGGGGTGCAGGTTCGTTTTTGCACGACGACTCTGGCCCGGCAATCGGCCCTGGCCGGACTCAAACATCTCAACCGGCTGGAACAGGTACTGGCGCGTAACGAATGGCAGGATGCCGAGATCGCCGAGGGCCTGATGCTGGACGAACGTGGAAATGTGATCGAAGGCACCATGAGTAATATGTTTATGGTAAAAAATAAACGCCTGTATACAACGGAGTTGTCTACCTGTGGGGTGGCCGGTATTATGCGGGGGTATATACTTGAACTTGCCTGCCACGCAGGCATGGGTACCCATATCGGCGAAATAACAAAAAAACGGCTGGGCGAGGCCGATGAGATTTTTCTAACTAACAGTCTCATCGGCCTGTGGCCGGTGAACCGGCTGGAGGGACAGATATTTGCCGTGGGCGAAATCAGTCGCCGATTGCAGACGCTCATCAACAGAGACTATCCTCTTATTCATGTCTAAATTAATTTACCGATTCCTGGCTCTCCTTATTCTTGCCGCGACTGTGGGCGGTGGCTGGCTATGGAATGATTACCGGATTTTTTTGCAGACGCCGATGACCGACACGGGACTGAATTACCGTTTGGAACCAGGCGCAAATCTTACCCATGTGGCGCACGATTTGGCGCAACAGGGTATCTTGGATAAACCCCGTTATCTGCTTATGTATGCACGCCTGCAGGGCAATGCCGATCGTATTGGCGCTGGTGAATACCAAATCCGTGCGGGTACCACGCCGGTGGAATTTTACCAGCAGCTTGTCGAGGGCAAGGTGGTGCAGCACGCGCTGACCATTGTTGAAGGCTGGACTTTTCGGCAGATGATGGCGGCGATTAATGCCGACCCGCAGATAAAGCATACTTTGACGAATGCCAGTGATGCCGAGATCATGGCCGCCATCGGCCATCCGGGCCAACATCCGGAAGGCCGCTTTTTGCCTGATACCTGGCTTTTTCCCCGTGGCATGCGTGACGTGGACTTTCTTCGCCGCGCTTATGTGGTGATGCAAAGCTATCTAGCGAAGGAATGGGAGGGGCGGGCGATAGATCTGCCGTTAAAAACGCCTTATGATGCTCTGATTCTGGCTTCCATCATTGAGAAGGAAACCGCGCAGCCCAGTGAACGGGCGACGATTGCGGGGGTCTTCATCCGCCGCTTGCAGAAACATATTCGCCTGCAAACCGATCCTACGGTGATCTACGGTATGGGGACACGTTACAAGGGCGATATTCGCCGTCAGGATCTAAAACGTGACACCCCCTATAATACCTATCGGCATTATGGCCTGCCGCCCACGCCTATTGCCCTGCCGGGACGGGCGTCTATTCACGCCGCTCTGCATCCGGCACCGGGTAAGATGCTGTATTTTGTGGCCAGGGGGGATGGTAGCCATTATTTCTCCGCCACGCTGAAAGAACACAACCGGGCCGTAATTAAATACCAGCTCAAGGGACGAAAACGATCCTTTTCCTCCTACCGGGCCGACAGCAGGCGAAAATGACAGGAAAATTTATTACCATTGAAGGCAGCGAGGGCGTGGGTAAGAGCAGTAATATCGCCTTCATTGAAAGCTATTTGCGGGATGCCGGTAAGAACGTGCTACTAACCCGTGAGCCTGGCGGCACCGGACTGGGGGAAGCTATTCGTACTCTGCTGCTGGATGCTAACAACCGCGCCATGTGCAGCGACACGGAACTGCTGCTCATGTTCGCAGCCCGTGCCCAGCATCTGGATGAAGTGATTCGCCCGGCACTGACGACAGGCAAGTGGGTGATCTGTGATCGCTTTACCGATGCCACCTATGCCTATCAGGGCGGGGGGCGCGGGATTCCCGAGTCACGTATCGCCATCCTGGAACAATGGGTGCAACATGATCTACAGCCGGATCTGACCCTGTTGCTGGACATGCCGGTGGCTGGTGGGCTGGAACGCGCCCGCAGGCGTAGCGCCCCGGATCGTTTTGAACAGGAAAAACGGGTTTTTTTTGAGCGTGTGCGGGAAGCCTATCTAACGCGGGCGAAGAAATATAGCGCACGTTTTCGAGTGGTCAACGCCGAACCCGCGCTGGTGCGGGTTCAGGCGCAAATCCGTGACATTCTGGACGCTATACTTGATTCATGACTGAATACTACTATCCCTGGCAGGATACTCAATGGCGCAATCTGGTTGAACGCCGATGGCAGGATGCGTTGCCACATGCACTGCTGTTGCATGGCCCGGGGGGAACCGGCAAGGCCGATTTTGCCGCTCACTTCGCCCATTCGCTGCTGTGTCAGCAGAATCGTGCTGACGGGCAGCCCTGCGGGGACTGTTCGTCCTGCCTGCTCTATGCGGTGAACAATCATCCGGACTATCATTTGATTGAGCCGGAGAAAGAAGGGGGACAGATTAAAATTGATCAGATTCGCGCCCTGATTGCGGACATAGGCCTGAGCAGCCACTCCGGGGGCTATAAGGTGGTGATTATCCGCCCGGCCGAGGCGATGAATACGGCTGCCGCTAACAGCCTGCTGAAAACTCTGGAAGAACCACCGGCAAAGACCCTGATTATGTTGCTGGCTGAACAATGTACCCGCCTGCCAGCCACGGTCCGCAGCCGCTGCCAGCTAGTGCGCTTTAACTTACCGGATAAGGCTCTCGCAGAGAACTGGCTGACAGAGAAGCTGACAGAAAAAAAGGCTAACCCGGATGATGCACCGCGTTTGCTGGCCATGACCCATGGCGCACCGCTAAGCGCATTGGCCGGTGCCGAAAAAGATCAGCTGGCGCACCGCCAGTCGTTGTTTGAAATGCTGGGGGGGCTGGCCGAAGGACGGCTTGATCCCGTAAAAATCGCCGGAGAATGGTCAAAAATTGAGCAACCTACACCGATAAGATACCTGCATGACTGGGTCAGCGATATGATTCGTTTGCAGCAGGTTCCCGGCTATTTTGAGAAAAGAGCGGAGTATCAAAAGGTGTTACACTTATTGTCAGGGGATCTTGACGTGCAGAAACTTTATATCTATCTGGATCGGATTGCAGAGTCACGACAACTGATAACCCAGTTGAATCCGCTCCCGATTATTGAGTCATTACTTATCCAATGGGCAAATATCCCAAAACAAAAAGCCAATACGCAGGGGTGATTCGTCGATGAATGCGCCGCACTCAGGGGGGGCCCGCCAAGGGATACTTTCACTGACTATCAAGGACAAAAGCGCTCTGTATGCCGCCTACATGCCGTTCATAAAAAACGGGGGTCTGTTTATTCCGACCAATAAAACTTATAACCTCGGTGATGAGGTATTCATGCTTCTGACCCTGATGGATGACAAGGAAAAGCTGCCGGTAGCGGGCAAGATAATCTGGATCACTCCCAAAGGCGCACAGGGTAACCGCGCCGCCGGTATCGGTGTTCAGTTCAGTGAGCAGGATGGCGGCACCGCGCGTAATAAGATTGAAACCTACCTCGCGGGCGCACTGAAGTCTGATCGGCAAACGCACACGATGTAAAATCTGAGGTATTCTCACGAAATAATGTTTAAAATTAAATGGATAAAAGAAATATCCGCCAATGAACGCGAATAAACGCCAATATTTTATGTTGATGTGCTTGCGGCGCAGAATACAACCATCAATGCTTTTGCTTTGATTGGCGTTTATTGGCGGACAGATAAGCTTTTGGCTTTTAAAAAATATTCGTGAGAACACCTCAGACTTTAGTCTACATTTGCTAGCCTTCTGTCCTTGGTACAAGTTATGCCGTGCACGAAAATTTATTCAGGATAGAAAAATACGCTGATGTTTCTCGTTGACTCCCACTGCCACCTCGACCGGCTTGATCTGAAACCCTTTAATAACCAGCTTGACGGTGCGCTGGAGTATGCCCGCGAACAGGGAGTGGGTCACATGCTCTGTGTCTGTATCGATCTGGAACATCTTGAGGATGTTCTGGCGCCAGCGCGTAAATATGATTTTATTTCCGCCTCGGTGGGGGTTCATCCCAATGAGCGGGAGGGGAGGGATCCCGATGTCGATGAGCTGGTCCGACTGGCCGGTGATGAGCAAGTCGTGGCGATTGGTGAAACCGGGCTGGATTATTTTCGCACTAAAAAAGGCGATACCGACTGGCAACAGACGCGTTTTCGCAATCACATCCAGGCTGCTAAAATAACCGGCAAACCCTTAATCATTCATATGCGCGAAGCCAGCGAGGATACCCTGCGTATTCTTGAGCAAGAGCGTGCCGGTGACGTAGGCGGCGTGATGCACTGCTTTGTCGAAGATTGGGAAACAGCCAAACGCGCGCTGGATCTGGGATTTTATATTTCCTTTTCCGGTATTGTGACGTTCAACAGCGCCAAAGCATTAAAAAACGTTGCCCGTGAAGTCCCTGCTGATCGCATGTTGGTGGAAACCGATTCGCCCTACCTGGCGCCGGTGCCCTATCGCGGCAAGAGTAATCAACCTGCCTATGTACGCCAGGTTGCCGAACATATGGCTAAACTGCGAAACGATACACTGGAAAATATTGCCGCATTGACCAGCCAAAACTTTTTTGAGTTGTTTCCACTAGCCGCAAAAGCATAACGCCATCACGCTTTATTTATGACCGGTTTTATTGAACAGGGACGGCGATTCTCATCAATCGCCACATAGGTGATTTGCGCTTCCGTTACTTTGTGCGTTTCTTCCGACCCCCGCTGCCGCTGGGCATAACCCTCTATTTTCACACGGAGTGAAGTGTTTCCCACATGTACAATTTCAGTATACAGGCTAATAAGATCGCCGATAAAAACCGGGCTGAGAAACAGAAATTCCTGTACCGCGATGGTAACGACTCGCGCCTGTACATAACGGTGAGCTTCGATACTGCCGGCGATGTCCACCTGTGACATCAACCAGCCTCCAAAAACATCTCCCGCCGCATTGGTATCAGCCGGCATGGGCAACACACGAATGGTGGGCTGCCTGTTTTCAGGTAAACGGGTCGGTGTATTCATGGTTTATATGCTAATGTCTTTTGTTAACGGCGAAAATTCTCATATGCCGGGTTATTGGCTGACGTCTCGATTTTAAGTATACATTAAAGACGATTATGATGGCTGCGGAGCATAGCATATCGAATAATAAGGGTTTAGATTACCTCTAAAGGAGGATCCTGAATGCCTGATCTAAAACTCAAACCCCCTGAGCTGAAAAAGCTGATGAGAATCATGAACGATTGTCTGTATGCGCAATCTCGGGAGGATGTGTTGAGAATCATTGATCAGCTCAATGAGATCATTCCATTTAATGCCGCCATTCTTTGCCGCAAAGCGGATAAAAACGGGGCAGCCCTGCTTGATGAGAGCGTCAACCACAGTTATCCGGAAGGTTGGCTGCAAAATTATTACAGGAACAAGCTCTTTCTGCTGGATCCTATTGCCATAGCCAGCACCAACATAAATGCGCCATTCACATGGAAAGAAGCGTATAGCAGGGTCGAGATGACTAACAGGTTAAGAGACTTTATCGATACGGCCGAGGATTTCGGATTAAAAGAAGGGATCACCTATTCGAGTAATACCCGGCAGGAAGACAAGGCTGATACCCTCATGTCACTCGAAACCAGCGGCCACAAAGTCGATGAGGAGTATCTTGCCATTGTTGAGTACATACTGCCGCACATCCATGAAGTCATCGTAAGAATAGATGAAACGGCCCGGATACCGAAAGAGATTCCCGAGCTTACCGCCAGAGAAAGAGAAACCCTGAAGTGGGCATATGAAGGTAAAACCGCGTGGGAAATCGGTGTTATTCTTTCAATATCTGAACGGACCGTAAAGTTTCATCTGAATAACATTTATAAAAAATTGGATGTCAAAAACCGTTCGCAGGCTGTGGCCAGGGCTGTCCGTTACGGGATCGTTTGATAAATTATTCAGCCTTGATCTTGCCCGACTATGCGGTGGTAAATCCAATTCCCACATGTGCGCCATCACAATAGGGCTTGCTTTTTGATGCGCCACAGCGGCATAGCGATGTTTGCTGGGTGCGGTTGAGTCTTCGTCCCGTGCCCGAACAAATTTCCATATTGCCTTTACACATTAGTGGGCCATTCTCTAATGGCGTGATCGTGATTTTTCCTTTTTGTTCGGCGAGGGGTTCAGACTCCCTGGCTTCAGTTTCGCCGCTCGCCGAGAAGCCGACTTTCTCGTGATTGCCGTCACAAAAAGGCTTCTTGTCAGATGCGCCACAACGACACAGGGTCGCGCGTATAAGCGGTTCACTGTCACCCATATCGACATCCGCCAAAACAGCCAGCGGACCATTTTCAAGTACCTTGATAACATTGGTGAACGGGGGTTGTTCCTGCTTGTCTTTGTCGTGCCGTTTATAGGTGATCGCCCCTGAAGGACAGTTGTGCGCCAGGGCCGCAATGTCCTCTGCATCGGCATGGTCGGGGACTATCCAGGGGCCTTCTGCATTAACCCTGAAAACGTTCGGTAAGGTTAGGACACAAACCCGGGCATGAATACATTTTTTTGCTTCAAAATATACGGTTATATCAGCGCTCGGATACTCGTTTTTGGTGCTCATCACTATTCCTCCTGATGGAAGTCAATATAGATAATTGTCTGAATTTTTCCTGTTTGTGCATAGGAAATTTATGGCAAATCGAATAAAATTATTTCAGCTTCGGTTCCTGTTATAAGCATAATTTCACGCTCATCACTAATCGCCACGCCATCGCCTTCTTCTAAAGCAAGCTCATTTAAGCGGGCCTTTCCTTTGGCAACCTGTAGCCAGCCTTTTCGCTCGGAGGTAAAAATATGCCTGACAACCTCCCCGGATGTTATTTCGCCGGCATAAACATCGGCCCGTTGATGAATTTTGGCGGCCTCGTTGCCTGGTGTGTCTGATGCGATCAGGCACAGCTTACCCTGCCTGGATTCGGGCGTGATCTCAGGCTTCTGATAAGAGGGCGTTAACCCCTGTTTGTCAGGAATAATCCAGATCTGTAGAAAACGCATGGCATGGCGATTAGAAGGGTTATATTCACTGTGCGTTATTCCGCTGCCAGCACTCATCACCTGAATCTCACCCGCATGGATGACGGAGCCGTTACCCATGCTGTCTTTATGTTCCAGCGCACCATCCAACACATAACTTATTATTTCCATATCACTATGGCTGTGAGTGGCAAACCCGCCTCCAGGGGCAACCCGATCATCATTGATCACCCGCAATGCCGAGAACCCCATGTGAGCAGGATCATAATAGTTTGCAAATGAAAAGCTATGACGAGTATCCAGCCAACCGTGGTCGGCTTGTCCCCGGTCCTCATTTTTGCGTAACGTTAACATAATCAGAACCTGCTTAAGTTTTATTAAACAGCGGGCAGCTTCTTTGTCAGATAAGGTGCCAACTAAAGGGGTTATTGTTTCAGGAACTTGCTGCGATTGAACCTGTACGAATGGACAGTGTCAGGTGTTTATAATGGCGCTATCAAGTCCCTTGAGTTATGAAATATGCTATCTTGAAAAATATAAAAGTAGCCGATCCTGTCGACAAACAAAGGGAGATAATGTGGATAAACGCACGATTGAATGGGAAAAAGGTATCTGCGGCATTTGCCCCGCCGGTTGCTGGATAGAAGCGGGCATGCAGGATGGCAAAATGGTGGATATTCGTGCTGACAAAAGTCATCCACTGGGGATGATCTGCCGCCGGGGACAGCATGCCCCGGAGATTATTTATTCCGAACAACGTTTAAAATATCCCATGAAACGAGTGGGGCCAAAAGGCCGCCATGCGTTTGAGCGCATCAGTTGGGATGAGGCGTATGCCAGCATCGTTGAACATCTCAATGCTATCAAAGCCGAGTCCGGGCCGGAGGCGGTTTCCATTTATACGGGGCGGGGCGCATTCGAACTTTCACTCTGTGATATGTACCAACCAAAGGGGGTGGCCGTTTCTTCGGCCTCGAATATTCTGTTTCCGTTTGGTTCACCCAACACCATGGGCGTGGGTGCGCTGTGTTATGTGTCTTTTGCCATGATCGCGCCCGATGTGACTCTTGGCAGCATGTTGATCAATATGTACACCGACATGGAAAATGCAGAGTTGCTGGTTATTTGGGGGACGAATCCGGCTACCGACTCCCCGCCACTGGATATGGCTCGTCTTGAAGCGGCGGCGAAACGCGGTTGTGACATCGTGGTGATCGATCCGCGTTATACGGAGACAGCCAAACGCACCGGTGCTGAGTGGATTGCCATTCGCCCGGGCACGGATGGTGCGCTGGCTTTGTCCATCATGGGCGTGTTGATCGATGAAGACTTGTATGATGAAAAATTTGTAGACCAATGGACGCTCGGTTTTGATGAGCTGGCAACGTATGTCCAGCATTTTCGTCCCGATGTGGTTGAAAAAATTACCGGTGTGGCGGCAGACAAAATCCGCGATCTGGCCCGGCGTATTGCCAGGGCGACGGGTGCGGCACCGGTTATGTACACCGGTTTAGAATATTCCAACAGTGGCATTCAAGCGATTCGCGCGGTATTAAGCCTGTTTGCTATCAGCGGTCATCTCGATACGCCTGGTGGAACAGGCCTGGCCATGCGTGACCAGCACTTTCCCATTAACCGATCCTGTAATCAGCAAAACCCGGATCTATCCCGCGCGGCTGCACGTGACAAGTTTCCGATCTACAGTGACTATCGCGGGGAATCGCATGCTTCTGGCCTGGTCGATGCTGTGCTTCATGGTGAACCCTATCCCATTCGCGGTCTGATCATTCACGGCGCCTCCCTTCTGACCTCCTGGCCGCAAACGTCTATCTGGCGTGAAACACTCTCCAAACTGGATTTTGTGGTCAGCATCGATCGTCAACTCACGGCAGATGCCGCCTATGCCGACATCGTGCTACCGGCGACCACCATGTTCGAGATTGACTCTTATATGGTGTATGGTTCGATATTTCGACTGCGTGAAAAACTGGTAGAACCCATAGGCGAGGCGCGCAATGATTATTTGATTATGGCGGAACTGGCCAGGCATCTTGGTTATGGCCATCTTTACCCGCAAACGGAAGAAGACATGATCCGTTTTGCATTGAAAAATTCTGCTTACACGTTAGAAGATATTCAGCGCCAGGGTGGCTGGGTTAAATTGCCCGTGCCCATGATGGAATACAAAAAGTATGAAAAAGGGGCCTTGCGCGCAGATGGCAAGCCTGGTTTTGAAACGCCCAGTGGCAAGTTCGAAATCTGGTCCAGCAAACTGGACGAGTACGGTTATGAACCGCTGCCTAAATATGTCGAACCTATTGAAGGCCCACAGGCCGCGCCAGAACTGAGTCAGCATTTCCCCCTGGTTTTCAATTCCGGGGCGCGTCCTCAGACGGACTTTCGTTCGCAACATCACGGGATTAAAGGTCTGAATAAAGATAACCCTGAACCCGCAGTGGAAATCAATAGTGATGATGCCCGAGAGCGTGGGATTGAGCAGGGTGATTTGGTCGAGGTGCGCACGCCCAGAGGCGCGGTGCCTTTTCGCGCCCGGGTCAGCCAGAATATGGTTCGTGGTGCTATCGAAGCCAACATGGGCGGCGGGACGCCAGTGGGTCCCAAAGCCTGGCAGGAGTGGAACGTCAACGAGCTAACGGATTTATATAACTATGATGAGATTTCCGGGTTTCCGGTTTATAAAGCCCTGCTCTGTGAAGTCGTCAAAATCAAATCGGCGGAGGCAAAAACAGGATCACGTTTAACAGATTCGGAGAAAGGGAGCGAAGCAGATCTTAACTTTAAGGGACGTGAGGGTAAAAAAACCAAACGGCGAATTTATCTGGATAACAATGCCACGACTGCCATTGCTCAAAGTGTGAAAGACGCGATGCTGCCCTATCTGGACTCTCTTTTTGGTAACCCTTCCAGCATACACAGCACGGGACGGGATGCGCGTGACGCGGTTGACAAAGCCCGGCGGCAAATAGCTCAACTGATAGCCGCCCGGCCTAAACGTATTATCTTTACCGGGGGTGGCAGTGAAGCTGATAATCTGGCCTTAAAGGGGGTAGCCTTTGCTTGCGCATCAAGCGGACGGCATATCATTACCAGCCGAATCGAACACCCGGCCATTTTACAAACCACTGCGTTCCTCGAACGTCAGGGATTCAGAATCACCTATCTGGAGGTGGACAGGGAGGGTCTGATTCAGTCACAGCAACTGGAAGAAGCCTTAACAGATGAAACGATCCTGGTGTCGATCATGCTAGCTAATAATGAAGTCGGAACCATTCAACCCATCAGGCAACTGGTTCAGATAGCCCATGCGCGGGGGGTACTGTTTCACACCGATGCGGTACAGGCGGCCGGGAAAATTCCCATCGACATCGAAACACTGGAGGTCGACTTGCTGAGCCTGTCTGGGCATAAGTTTCATGCGTCCAAAGGCGTGGGGGCGCTCTATGTGCGTAAAGGGGTTGAACTGGAATCCCTAATTCATGGCGGGCAGCAGGAATCGGGTCGGCGTGCAGGTACGGAAAATGTACCGGCCATCGTCGGCATGGGCAAGGCGGCTGAGTTGGCCTTGCAGGGGCTGCAAAAAAGCCCGGCCATGGCCCGCTTGCGCGATCGGCTTCAGGAGGGGATTCAGACACTGATACCGAACTCTCATTTAAATGGACATCCTGAACGACGTTTGCCCAACACCTTGAATATGACCCTGCCGGGTTTACGGGGCGAATCACTCGTGGTGGCGCTGGATCAACATGGTATATCCTTTTCATCCGGGTCGGCGTGTAAGTC
>CAZQVV010000044.1:16559-20411 GCA_964596835.1 uncultured Thiohalophilus sp.
TTCCGGCCATGAACAATATAGAGTGCCGCTTTGTAGTGGCTACCCCGTTCCAGGGGCAATGGCTGGAGCAGGCTGTTTTCAAGCATTTGTGCAATCCGGTGCCTGGGCAACCAGGCATAACCCAGCCCTTCACCGACGGCGGCGACGGCGGTTTCGACGCTGCTGACGCTCCAACGGTGTTCTGCCCCCAGCCAGCCTATATTTTTGGTGTAACGCAGGCCGGAATCCTGGATCACCACCTGTAATTCGCCCTCCAGATCGGAGACCGTGATGTCGCGATTGAGCTGTTGCAGAGGATGCTGTGGATGGGCAACAGCAATGAAGTCAATCTCAAGTAGCGGTTCGCCCAGGAAACGGGCCGGTACATGGGCACAAATAGCCAGATCGGCGCTGCCTTCTTCCAGCGCATCCTCTGCGCCGGAAAGCACCACTTCACGAAGCTGGACTCGGCAGCCCCGGCTCAGGGGTTCGAAACGGCGCAGTGCATGCATCAGTTTGTCGGTGGGAAAGGCGGTATCCACCACGAGGTTTACCTGTGCTTCCCAGCCCTGTTGCAGGCTATGGGCAAAATTTTCCAGTTCCTGTGCCTGTTGAACCAGCTGTCGGGAACGGCGTAAAAGGGCTTCACCGGCCGGGGTGAGCTGTGCCTTTCGGCCCTCGATCTCCAATACAGGCATAGCCAGTTGTTCCTGCAATTTTGCCACGGTATAGCTGATCGAGGACTGGCTACGATGTAATTTTTTTGCCGCCTGGGCGAAACCACCATGGTCTATGACCGCCTGCAGGGTACGCCATTGTTCAATACTGATGCGGGGAGTTTTCATAGGCTAATACATCTATAAATTCGATACAAATAAACGAAATTTTGCGCTTTTTTATTTATTTTTTCAATTTATAGTGTTCCTGTGTTTTGACTATATGGCTCGGGGTGAGTATTGAAAGGTGAGTTTATACGTTGGGAGTCAGGTTTTCGTAACTGGATAACGTTAGATGGTGCCCCCGGCAGCAGCGGTGAAGGGGGCTTTAAGGCCGAGCCGGGGCGTTATCATTTATATGTTTCCTACGCTTGTCCATGGGCGCATCGCTGCCTGATTTATCGTGCGATCAAGGGCTTGGACGATATTATTTCGGTTTCCGTTGTGCATCCCCTTATGCCTGAGGATAGCTGGGTGTTTGCCGACTATCCCGCAGCCACTGAGGACACGGTAAATGGCTGTAAGACGTTGCTGGAGCTGTATCAGATTGCCGATGCTGATTTTGATGGTGTAGTCACCGTGCCCGTGCTGTGGGATAAAAAATGCAGGACCATTGTTAATAATGAGTCCTCGGAAATTATTCGGATGTTTAACTCGGCATTTAATGAATGGGGTAGAGCCGATATGGATTTTTATCCGCGACAACAACGGGATGAAATAGATGCGATGAACCAAATGGTATATAACGGCATTAATAATGGGGTATATCGCGTCGGGTTTGCAAAATCACAGGCGGCCTATGAGCAGGCCTATGATAATTTGTTTATACGACTGGATGAACTGGAACAACGTCTGTCACAGCAGGCGTATTTGCTGGGTGACAGCATCACCGAAGCAGACTGGCGTCTGTTTCCGACCTTGGTGCGGTTTGACCCGGTGTATGTGGGTCATTTCAAATGTAACAAAAAGCGGATAGTTGACTATCCTAATTTGTGGGCCTATACCCGTGAACTGTATCAATATCCGGGAGTCGCACAAACAGTAAATATGGAACACATTAAGTTGCACTACTATGGCAGTCACAGAACAATTAATCCATCAGGTATTGTACCTAAAGGTCCGGAGATCGATTTTAGTCAGGCACATGAAAGAAACGTAACCAAAAAGGAGAAAAGCATGAGTGAACAACCCGTAGCAAGTCAGAACGAACCCTATGCCGTCGAAGTTGAGGCCGGTAAAGACTATTACTGGTGCGCCTGTGGGCGCAGTAAAACACAACCCTACTGTGATGGTTCCCACGAAGGCACAGGAATCGAGCCCCTCGCCTTTACCGCAGAGAAAACCGAACAGGTTCATTTATGTGGTTGCAGGAAAACAGCCACCCCTCCATTTTGTGACGGAGCACATAAAAAGTAGGGAGCCAGGTTAAATCCCGGTATATGCAGGTGTTACATCGCACAGGGAAGTGCAAACTCAGTTGACAACAATAGCAATCAGAGCTGGGGTATTCCCACGAATATTTTTAAAACCCAAAAACTTATCTGTCCGCCAATGAACGCGAATATACGCCAATAAAGGCAAAAGCACGGATGGTTGTATTCTGCGCCGCAAACATATCAGCATAAAATATTCGCGTTTATTCGCGGACATTTCTTTTATCGGTTTAATTTTAAAGGTTATTTTGCGGGGATCCCTCGGCATTCAGAGTGAGATGCCTGACAGGGAAGAAGTCAGGATAATTGCGGCACATTGAGTAAAACAGATATATTTTCAACTGGCATTGGGCGAGCAAATAAATAACCCTGGATCAGGTTGCACTGGTGTGATTTTAGCCATGCTTCTTGTTCCTGAGTTTCGACGCCTTCCGCCAGGGTATCCATTTCCAGAGCCTGAGCTATCGCGATAATAGCGCGGGTTATGGCTTGGTTGCTTTGGTCGTAACACAGATTATTGATAAATGACTTGTCTATTTTGATGGTGTCGATAGGATAATTCTTCAAGTAGACCAGGGAAGAATGTCCCGTGCCGAAATCATCAAGCGCAATACTGATACCCAGATCGTGAAGGGCGTTAAGTTGTTTGCTGGTTTGCTCCAGGTCGTTCATGATTTCACTCTCAGTGACTTCAACTTCCAGTTGCGCCGCCGGAACATTATATTTTGTCAGTATTTTTTCAATCTGTAGTGGTAGGTCGTTAGCATCAAATTGGCGGGCTGAAATGTTAATGGCAACTTTGGGAACGTGATCATATTGTTCTAGCCATTCAGCAATCTGTTTTATTGATGACTCGATCACCCAGTTTCCAACCTCGATTATAAGACCGGTTTCTTCCAGTATGGGGATAAATTCAACGGGAGAAACCAGACCCCTTAAACCATTATTCCAACGCAACAAAGCTTCCATACCGATCATCCGGTTTTTTATGATGTCATATTGTGGTTGGTAATAGAGTATATATTCTTCTTTTTCAAGCGCGTGACGCAAGCTGGTTTCAAGATTAAGACGGGCAATGGAGCGCGCATTCATTTTCCGGGTATAGAATTCGTAGGTATTACGACCGCGTCGTTTGGCGCGATACATGGCAATGTCCGCCTCAACGACAAGATCATCTGCATGAACTCCCCCAAATGGATAAATACTGATTCCGATACTCGGAGTCACAAAAATCTCCTGGTCCTGAATCAGGAAAGGCTTGTGCAACGAGTTTATAATTTTACTGGCGGTGTGGGAGATCGGATGAACCGTGGACAGGCTTTCCAGGATGATTACAAATTCATCGCCCCCTAAACGAGCAACTGTATCGCTTTTACGAATAATTGAGTTGAGCCTTAATGAGACTTCCTGTAACAGTTTGTCGCCAGCGGCATGACCCAGTGTATCGTTTATTATTTTGAAATGGTCGAGATCAATAAAAATGACTGCAAGCAGCGTCTCATTTCTTGATGCCACAGACATGGCATGTTCAAGACGATCGTAAAACAAATTTCGGTTTGGCAAATTAGTCAGAGTATCGAAATTCGCGCTACGATAAAGTTTTTCTTCGGCCTGTTTTCTTTCTGAAACATCACGAATTAATATAATATAGGTATCTTTCCCACTGAAATTTATTTTTGATATAACATATTCGATATGGAATGAGTGGTTATCTATTTTTAATG
>CAZQVV010000045.1:0-2931 GCA_964596835.1 uncultured Thiohalophilus sp.
TAATTAGCCGTTGCCTTTATTCAGTATGCGCCGGATATTCCTGAAAATTTGTTCAAACATGGCCGTGGTCAGGCGCCGGGTCTGGGTATTATAACGGCTACAGTGATAGGAGGTGAGCAATTGTTGCTCATGTGGCAAAGGGTATTCCAGGCCGTGGCCAAAGGGGTGATCGATCTGTTTCAGTCCCAGGGCGGAAATCACCGCCTTGTGTGCGATCCCGCCCAACGCGAGAATTACGGTTCCCTTTTTCAACCCTGCCAGTTCGCTTTGCAGATATGAATTGCAGGTTTTGATTTCGTCCCCGGTGGGTTTGTTCTCCGGTGGCAAACACTTCACTGCGTTGGTAATACGGCAGTTCTTAAGCTTAAGGCCATCATCTCGCGCGGTGGCATCCGGCTGGTTACTAAAACCGAACTTGTACAGGGTTTCATATAGAATGATCCCGGCATGATCACCGGTAAAAGGCCGACCGGTCGCATTGGCGCCGTGCTTACCTGGCGCCAGACCCACGATAAGTAGACCGGGATGCTTGAGGCCAAAGGGTTCTACCGGACGGCAGTGGTAATCTGGATAATCGACTTTGACGCTATCAAGAAACTGGCTAAGCCGTGGACACAGATGGCAGTTCGGATTGAAAACATCAGGGGGAAACTGGGCTTTGGACACGCAAAAATATACTCGAATTAAAATTAAAAATAAGTTCTATCTATTTGTTTTATATTATTTTCTAGTTTTGTCTAGGTTTTGAATGGGGCATTTTCAATCAACCCATGAAACAGCGCAAGACGCGCCAGTTCCACGTCACTTTTTACCCCCACCTTCTCATACAAACGGTGGCGATAGGTGCTGACGGTTTTTGGACTGAGGCACAGTGTTTCAGATATATCATTAATTTTCTTGCCTTCCATCATCATCAGCATCACCTGCAACTCCCGGGCAGAGAGGCCGTCGAAAGGCGATGCCCCACTTTCTTCAATCCGCGCCAATGCCAGCTTCCGGGCGATTTCCGGCGTAATATAATGGCGATTGGCCAGCACCTCATGAATTGCATGCACAATTTCATCAATGTGTGAACCCTTGGTGAGATAGCCCATGGCGCCGGCCTTGAGCACTCGCTGTGGAAACAGTTCATCGGTATGCATCGAAATGATGATAATTTTCAGATCCGCTTTTTGCCGCAGCAATTTGGGCGTGGCTTCCAGCCCCCCGATTCCGGGCATATTAATGTCCATCAACACGACCTGGGGATTAGCCTGACGAATGAGCTGCAGGGCTTGCTCTCCGCTGGTGGCCTCAGCGACGACCTTGAACCCGCCATTATCTTCAAGCAGGCGTTTGACGCCGGTGCGCACGAGATCGTGATCATCCACCAGCATGACATTTATCATCGAGTCCATCGAACCTGTACCGATAAGCGGGAAGCCGCACTCTACTCTATTGTCCCTGAGTTTTACAGCAACTCATTCTACTATTGGCGGAGAGATAAGCTTTTGACTTTAGCGATTACGCTGTTAACTAGCCTTGTCGAAACGATGCATAATTTTAATCAGCTCGGCTTCGGTTTCACTCAGGCCACAGATATCTACCAGCTCTTCTGTTTTTGAGCCGCTTTGCACCATGCGAATAGCCTGCTCGTAGGGCGGATTGGCCGCATCATAGATATCCAGTTCCTGTCGTTCAGCCAGACGCCGCTGGCGACGTTCCACTTCAAGCATGCGTCCCCCCATGCCGAGCGAGGCTGAGATCAGGGCGCGCAGATCATTCCGTGTGCATTGCAGCAGATCCGTATTACTATGTGTCTGCGCCTGTTGGCGCCGCAACAGCAACAGGGCGAGAAGCAGCAGACCCACGCTGAAAATCAACGCCCAGCTGGAAACATCCATTTCAGTAACAATTGCCAGAATTGTGTTCATCCCCGTTTCCTCATACGTATTCATCTATTTTTGGGGAATGTTTGTCATTCCCTTTGTCCTGTCTCTCTTTTTTATTGCCCTGCGGTTTTTTTTGCCTGCGCTCGCTTCCCTGCCCGGAGGGTTTCAGCGGCCGGGGCGGCCAGTTGGGTATCAGTGGGGTGATGTTAGCGATGTCGACCATGCTTCATCATTTAGGAATAGATTGATGCACACGGCGATTACAAGGCCGCGACATCGCTCCATTCCTCATCGGTCAGTAGTTTGTTGACATCTACCAGAATCAGTAACTCATCATCCTGAGTAGACACCCCCTGAATATATTTGGAGCTTTCATCATTTCCAACATTGGGGGCAGTATCGATTTCTGAACCATGTATATCGGCGACTTCAGCCACGCTGTCCACCCGCACTCCGACCACATTGTTTTCCGCCTCAACGATGACAATCCGGGTGGCATCATCGGCTTCCGCCTCCATCAAACCAAAACGACGGCGCAGGTCAATCACCGTGACCACATTACCGCGCAGATTGATGATCCCCAGCACATAATCCGGCGCGCCCGGCACCGGCGCAATCTCGGTCATACGCAGCACTTCCTGTACCTGCATCACCTTGATGCCATACTTTTCGTTATCCAGCCGAAAGGTCACCCACTGAATAATCGGATCCTGCGCACTTGCCACTGCCTCACTCATGAAACTTTCTCCTTTTGATCGGTAGCCTGCAGACTGCGGCGTCAAATATCCGACTCCGGAACAAACGGCGAAACTACCTGACATATTGTATCTGATTGATTTTCATCAAACTAAGCAGACAATCAACCTGACGTATCAATACTCATTTCGACACATCACTTAAAAACTTGAGTTAATACGGATAAATGCAGGAAACGTACCAAAACTGAGTACAGGGAGGGGGTAATGACTTAAAATATTTCTGCCAGGCGGTGGGCCGGTATCTCTGTTCCACCCTTCGACAGGCTCAGGGCGAACGGGATCTCATTCTGTAAATTCACCGT